>JALOBU010000006.1 GCA_023228145.1 Bacteroidales bacterium
ATGGATTTACAGTAATTACTTTTGTTGATAAATCTCCATCACCGCAGGAATTATGTCCTTTTACAGTAATATTCCCCGAAACTGCCGATGTGCTGTAATTCACAGTAATACTGTTTGTTGTGCTTGTTCCGTTTGCACCGGTTGGCAATGTCCAAACGTATGAGGTTGCATTTGTGATTGTTGGTACAGTGTAAGTTACAGAACTTTGTCCTTGGCAAACAGTCGCTGCCCCTGAAATAGTACCAGCAGCTGCCGGAAATACCATGCATCCGGTACAGACAATAGGATTAACAACAATGGATGTAAAAATATCAGGATTGCTAAGACCCGGGAATGAATACCATGTATCATTATATTTCAGAAATCCTGAATTTATTGAGCTTGCTCTAGATTTTACTTGTATTAAGTTAAAAGTATCAGTAGGAGTGTTATAATAAATTTGATAGCCGACATATACATCTGATCCTGTAAAAGTAACAGGATTGTCAAATTCGATATAATTAATATCATAGGGAGTTAATAAACTAATAGCAATATCTTTTGATCCTAACACGGTTCCCGGTGTAGCCCCGCCCCCCTGATAAACATTAAATGTAACCTTGTGATTGCCTCCTGTTCCACCGCTATATGCATCACCAACATATACTTCAAGACCCGTAATGTTCGGGTTTGTCAATCCTGTATAATACTCGGCAAATTCCGTCATCGAATAAGAATTATGCCCGGTCCATGTACCCCACTGTCCTGAACCGAATCCATAAAGAGTAAGGGTATCTGTGGATAGTATGTTGGTAAGGGTGTCGCAACCGGCAACAGGGGTGCCTGTGGTAGTTGCATTACCTGTTAATCCGGGGGTTTTAAAACAAATGTTAGTTGTATTGTATTCGAAAATAGCGAAATGATAGGCTGTTGCTGTTGATAAGCCGGTTACATTCACAGAAGTCCCCGTGCCTTTATAAACAACATAATTACCGTTGCCTATCTGGGTGCCGCTTCCAAAAGCCGCGTTTGCGGTATAAGTTGTACCGTTTTCAGGAGTTGCATTTACAGCGCTTCCGGCTCTTGCAACGACCAGTACGCCGCCGGTTCCGTTGCCGCGCGTCCAGCCAACAGTCATCGAATTATCTGTTATTGCAGAAGAGGTAAATGAGCTCGCTTGGGTTGACGGCGGTGTACATGTGCATCCGGTTCTGTAATTAGCGATAACAGATTTCAGTTCTCTTATGGTCCTTGCATTATCTCCGTCTAGTGCATCACCGGCAGGATATCCATTATCCTGAAGGCTTGGATTGGAAAATAAGGTCACTTCGGCGGCATCAATACCATCGTCAAAATAGGAACCGTCGTTATAAGTCATAATTGAGCAGTACTTCTCTGTTGAACTTCCCCAGCGCCAACCGGCAGAATAGGTAAATATTCCCGGACCTTCCTGGAAATTTTGTTCTTTGTGGTGACCACATCCCATATTGTGCCCTATTTCATGGATTGTTGTAGTTGACCAGCTTGCCTGCTGCACTCTGGTTAATGAAAAGGCATAATCAGGTTGGCCTGTGGATTGACTTAAAACCCAGCCCAAACCGCCTGTAAAATCAATATTTTCTAATAATACAACCACATCGGCACAATAGGTGTCCCTTAAGGTATGTGCATCGTCCATAATACCATCACTGGGATCTGTAAGATAATACAAATCGTCATTAGAATTAAGCTCCGTATAATCTATCTGTTCAGAATGAACAAGCTGTACGGTTAACTCTATATTGCTATTATCAAGGGCTGTCTGAGCATATTGCATTATACCACTAATCGTATTATTAATACTGCCTTCATATGTGCTGGCCCATGAAGCTGCTGAGGGAGTATAAAGAATCATTAAGGTTATGATATCCTGCGCTTTTGTGCTTTTTAACGGATCAGAATTATGTAAAACAGGATTACCGTTTTTGATTCCAATATCATAGGGCTTAATATTTAAGGAATTTTGTTGAGTCTTTTTTTTTAGATTATCCATTGGTTGATTATCAACCGGAGGAATGAGAGATGGGCTCCCCGGTAATGCTTTTTGTTTTGATTTATCAATTTGCAATAAATAATATTTATTAGTCTGATGGTCATATCTCGACAAAAACAGTTCGTTATTTTCAGGCACATCAATTTTTATAAAACTTTTACTGTCAAAAGTTGAAATGATACAATATCCATAATTATAATCTATTAACCGGGCCCGGATTGCAAGTGTGCCGTTCACATCAACTTCAATTTTGTCAATATATGCTTTGTATTGCTTATTGCTAAACAGATATAACAAGATCGTGTCATCCACACCGATGAATTCTTTACTCTGAAAGACCGGGTTTATTTCAAGTTCCCTGATTCTTGTTGCATTATCAAAGCTGACATTATTTTTTGTTTCAAAATTTGAAATTTTATTAAAAACATCATCCCCTTTATTTAAATTGAAGGTTTTGTTTTGGGCGATACTAATATTAACTACAAAAGTCAATACTATCAAGGAAAGCATGAGATTTTTCATACAAATTAAATTTTTTACTTATTTATTTTAGTTAATTTTTGCTATTCTTGCATTGCAAAAATAAAAAATATTTATCTGGATTCAAAAAATTCATTGTTGATCACTTTATACATTTAGAAGTTTTGGTTGGAGTTTCCCACCTATAATCAATGATCATCTCAATTATTTCTTCAAAAATGTATTCCTTCCACTCGCTCATTTTTTATTGTTTTGGTTTTTGCGGTTTATGAGGCTCTCGAAGCCACCGTATCCAAATACCTATATGCAATAGCTAACTCCGGCAAAAGCTGGTATTCCCTATTTATCAATGCATCCTTCTTTTCTCTTCGCCATCCCTGCACTTGTTTTTTTCTGTAAAAAGCCTAATCAATTCCTGGATATTCTTCGTAATAAACGAGCTTAACGGGCAACCTCCTTTTTGTTTGATTGGAGCCTTCGCCAGTCAGATGTTCCGCAAGACGTAACTCATGATTGTTGGTGTTGCCTGTATAATAGCTGTCAACGACACATTCCAGTATGTACATGTATCCTTTCATTTAAAAAAAACAATATTCTAATCTTGTTGTGAATTTTCTCTGTGGCTTCTTACTTGTTTTCTTTTTAGTTATTGCCATATCGTATTTTCAGAATCGAAACATAAAAATACAATTAAAGCAATATAGTTTACTGCTTTTCTAATAAATACAATTTGAAATCAGTGTTTTGTTCCTATGATTGAAAAACCGAACCTTGTTTCGGTGGTTATTTTCACATCAGCGTATCCTTTTTTTAACAGCCAGGAAGCGGCTTCGTCGTGGGTGTGTTCAAAGCGGTATGCGGGCGAAAGGGAGTCCATCAGGTCAATCATCTCTTCACGCCAGTTGAGCTTACGTCCTTTGAGTTTTTTAATGGAATAAGTGAAAGGAAAAATGTGAAACAAATAAAATAAAAACTGCATCCTGACGGGCATTTTGGAGGTTATTTTTCTTAAGTGAACAAAAAAGTTATGAAAAAAATCTTTAACGGGATGGTAAAGCCATAAGCATATTTTTCCTTGCGGTTTGAGAACAGTTTCAATATTACAAAAGGAAAGTTCGGTATTGGTAGTGTGATGGATAACGCCTCCACTCAAAAGAAGGTCGAAGGTATTGTTTTCAAAAGGCAGGTACTGCAGGTCGGCCTGCAACAGCCATACATTTTCGCGGAAATTGAATTTGTAAGCGTTTTCTATGCTTTTGCCCAGATCAATACCTACAACGGTATCAGGATATTTGGCTATGGCGTTGGCATTCAGCCCGTGACCGCAGCCCACGTCAATGATAAGTTTATTTTTCAGGGTATCGGCATTTTCAAGTGATTCACTGAAAAAAAGATTTTCAAGGCTGGCAGCGTCATCATGCCATACTTTATCCTGCTTTTCATAATTGAGCAGGCTCCATTCAAAGGCAAAACTTTTCTTTGTTTTTCGGTTTTTCATGATGCAGTGATTTACTAGTCCTGCATGTTTTTTCATTATTTCAGCCTTAACGGCCCAAAAATCTTCCATGTGTTCTTTAAACCATGTTTCGTAATCATCAAATGCTTCTATCAGCATGCGGGGAATTCCGTCAATAACGGGAAAAACCAAGCCGGTTTCTGAATATAGTATGCCGTCTTTAATTTCTTTAACTGCCTTATTCTGATATGTTTTTTCAAACCCGGAAATCAGCTGAAACTTCATACGGGTTTTTGATAATGGGCATCGTAGTATTTCAAGCAAGGAGTAGTTCATCTGATGATTTTAATAAGAAGTTTGCAAATATTAACCAAAAGAAATAGGCTTACTGAGTAAAACTTCCACTAAAGGTTTCTATAAACTTTTGATACGTCAATTTTTCATGGGCATCTTCTCCAAAAAAATGCAATATGGGTTCAAGGTCTTTTGCAGATTTATAACCCATGATGGTGTTTAAAATTTCGAGTTTTTCGTCTAATATCACAAAAGAAGGATACGACATACGTCCTTGTAAAAGAGCCGCAGCCAGCTGATGACTCGAACGGGAAGCATTGGGATTTGGATTTACATAAGTGTTGCCATTGAAAACAACAGTGTCTTTGCGTTCAGCATTTAATTTTACAGGGTAAAAATGTTCTTTCATATAATTTTTTATAATCTCATCAGAAAAAGTGCTGGCATCCATCTTTTTACACCAGCCGCACCAGTCGGTATAAATATCAATAAATAATTTCTTAGGATGTTTTTTATTAAGTTTTATGGCTTCTTCAAAGGTGTACCATTTAAATACCTGTGTTTTATTTTTTTGTGCAAAACCAAAGCTTATAACAAATAAAATAGCTAAGGATGTCAGGAGTATCTTTTTCATATTTTTTATTTAAGTGATAAAAGACGCATCAAATTTTAAACCAAGATTAGATTTTATTTATAATTAGGAAATAGTCGTTGGTCATTTGGAATTTGGTACTTGGGTTTTGAGATTTGACATATTCTATTCCGTGCAAAGATAACGTGAAATTTTTTCAAAATTGTTTTCGTTGATAAGGGCAGAGCTTTTTATGTCATCCAATTTCTTGTACTTACCATGCTGTGTTCGGTAATTTACAAGCGAAAGGGCAATATTGTAGCCTATGTAGGGATGGTCTTTTAAATCATTGAAACTTGCTGTATTTACATTTACTTTTCGTATGGGTTTTTTCCCTAATTCAAGATATGGCTCAATAGTATTGAATTTTGTGCTGTCCATTTTGGGTATTTCAAGCAGTTGTAACAAAGAGTAATATCCTCCCAGCTTATCTCTGTATTTGATAATTTTTTCTGCAAAATAATTTCCAATGCCTTTAATTTTAATCAGGTCTTCAGCTTTGGTCGTATTGATATCCACTGTAGACTCAGGTTTACACTCAGGAACATAGTATTTTTTGTTTTCAGACTCGCTTTTTATTTCAATAAAAGGCTCAAGAACAATGTATTCTTTTTCAGAAATGGTGTACATCTTTTTGAGGTCTTCTTTTTTTCGGAATTTTCCTCCTTTTTCTCTGAATTTTATTATGGATTTTGCTTGTCCGGGATTCAGCCCCATTTTAATCCACCCCTCATAGTTGAGGGTATTTGGGTCAAAAATGAAAGGGGAGAGTTTTTGCTCGACAGCCGAGCGGTCGGAGTCATAAATATTGAAGCTTTCCTTTTGACGATATGTTTTGGGTTTATTTGATATTAGTTCCTGTGTTTCAAGGTATTTGTTTATTTCTTTTTCAAACTGTGAATAGTCGTAATTTTTTTGTTTGATAAAATGAGGAAGCAGGATATTGGCAACAATTATTATCACAATAAGCACACTCAGCACCAGTATTCCCCTGCGCTCGCTTTTGTTAAAAGTCAGAAAGTCTTTTATTTGTTTTTTGATTTTCAAGAGATTAAAATATGGCGTGAATTTAATTCAATAATTTGTATTCAAAAAAAAATATCAAATTTTATTTTTAAATTTAAAAAATATGTATTTTAGTGTTGATTATTCATAAAATGTTCTTTGAGTTTTAAGATAAAGCGTTAGCTTTTATTCTTGATTCTGAAACTTAGGAAATTTCAAATCATACCAGGAATAATAAGTGACCGCGCCGATAGGCGTGGACTAACTTATTTGGTATGAAGGTTTCCTAAGACCTCAGAATCGGATAGGTATAGTTTCCACGCTTTTTTTATGTCCATTTTTACTGACTATTGAACTGCCACAATAAAAGCACTTTTTTGATTCATAACCTTTGAATTGATTTAAATACTACAATAATAAGACTTATAGAAGTTTTTATCCTGAAAAATGTCCATTAAGCCAAAAAAAATAATACCTTCCATTTAATAAACAGCAAAAATAGTTGATATTAAACAACTTACATGTTTTTACCGTATTTTTTTAAGGAAACTCCAGTAATTTATCAGTCGGGTAAAAATGTTTTAAGGTCTGTGGGTCTGGTGTCTTATTTCATAGTTAAATATCCTGGCTGCATTTACAGAATGATTTCTCGACCCGAGATACAAGGGGATGGTGCAGCCTATCATCACCACGCCGCCTGCAGCATAATACCACTGGAATTCGCCATCGGCAAGCCATTTTATGCCCGAATATCCTATCAATACCGTGCCGACAAGAGTGAGGATCAGGGCGGGGTTGTTATTTTTCTGGGCCTGTTTTATTTCATCAAAGGCATCGGCATAGGGCTTGCAAAGTTCTTCGAGTTTCATCAGCGAGAGATTTTTTCCCTGATAGTTGAAATCTGCACTCAGCATCCGCCTGTCGATGGTTATAGTATCAATAGTAAAGTTTTGCGCTGCCAGCAAATTTGCAGCAAGGAAAAACAGTAAGAAAAGAATATTTTTTTTCATACAGAAGAAATATGTCATAAAGGTAATTTTTAATTATGAAATGAAAGTTTGTTTTTTTGCAAAAAAAAGTTTCATCATGCACCTACGAAACGAAAAAATAAAGTTAATTATTTTTGTTGAAATAATTTTATGATGAACGGAGATATTTCAGTTTATGAAACGCTTCAAAGGTTAAATATTTCTTGTCCCAATATTTCAAGCAATGAAAGGATTGAAAGCAGGGGATACCATTTTATTTAACAATAATAATATTCTCATAGAGGATGTCTTTTAGCTGCAATTTGCTTGCAAATAAGATCATTCCAAATACTTATTATAAGAAACCCATTTGGATTGCTTTGTTTTATTGAGCAAATAATAATAAGTGTTTAAAAAAATGTAATTTTGCAACTCTATTTGGAGAGATGGCAGAGCGGTCGAATGCGGCGGTCTCGAAAACCGTTGTTCGCCTTCCGGCGAACCGGGGGTTCGAATCCCCCTCTCTCCGCCAATAATATCCGTAAAATACTGTTTGTAAGTAATTTACGGATATTTGTTTTTAATATTTATCCACAGTTAGTCCATCTTGAGCAAGTATGTTCGATTTAGAATCGCCTGCCTGTTTTTATAACTCCTATTATGTTAATATTGCAACGATACTTAATTTACCAAAATAGCAAACCTGCAGCCAGGCAAAATACGTGGGTGCAAAGAGCATTTTGTCCCGGCTGCCTTAAAAAAATAAATACATTATTTAATCTGAAATGACACGGAATGCAATTTCACGCCAGCGGGGACAAACAAACTTATTCATAAAAAATGATATTGTAAATCATGCCTGAAAAAAGAAATTTATGAAAGTATACAACCCCAAATACAGGGCAGGAAATTATTTCCAGTATTCGATTTTTGTTTTGACAGGATTAATGCACATTACAGGGATCTCATAGGCGTTGAACATCATTTTTTCATCGTAAGTCCCGAATTTGAAATTCAGGGCATCAGTAGTAATCATGATCGTGATAAGGTCTGCTTTAACTTCGTGCGCATAATCCTGTACTTGTTTTGCATAACTAATCTTTTTGTCAGCCAGAACGTGGACGTATTTTATATCTTCTTTGTCAAATTCCTTTGTGATCTGTTTGATATAGTTCTGCATTATCTTTTTGTCTTCTTCGCCACTCTGGTTTAGTTGAAAAAGATGTATTTTGGATTTAAAGGTTTTTGCTATCAGTATTGTCCATCTGACTTTCTGGCGAACTTCTGCAGTGGTGCTTACGGGGAAAACGATATCTTTAAAACCCTTGTCAAGGTTGGTTTTATTATGAACAACAATTGCAGGAACAGGAACTGTGGCGATTACTTTTTTTGCAAAACTCACGCCGAATTTTTGTCTCAGCCCTACCTTGCCGTGCGTGCCGAGTATCATCAGACTGGCTTTGATTCTGACTACCGTTTTGCCTATATCGGTAAAAATATCTCCTTCTTCGGATATGGCACTAACTTCAATGCCATATTTTTTTGCCATCGTTTTTGCGATTTTGTCAAGTTTTTCCGAGACTTCTATAATGCCCTGTTTTTCTTTTTTCAGTTCTGCTTTTGTTTTCTTATCAATGATGTGCAACAGGGCAAGGTTAAATCCTAAAAGTTTGGCAAGCTTGGCGCCATATGTAATTGCATTATCGCATACTTCAGAGAAATCTGTAGGAACAAGAATCAATTGTTTGTTTTCCATATTAATGATTTTTCGGTTAATGATTTGAAAGCAAATTTAGATTTTTTTTAATAATTCTTCCGTTTTTTTGATATTTAATGATTTTCCGGCATTTCGGAGCTTTTGTGCAGCCTGTGAATAATACTTGTGGGTGGTAAGGTAATTAAGCTGGAAGCCCAGCCAGTCTTCTTCGGAGTATATAATTTGTCTGATTACTTCCCACTCACGCCTGAGTCGTCCAGAGATTTCCAGGTAATCGTTCCGACCAAGGTAATCAAGGTCTGCATCGCATATCATTTTTTCGAGCTCGTTTTGCGGGTGGGTAGGCATTTTAGTTGCCATTATAAGCAGGCTGATAATTTCTATTTCCTGGCTGTTGTACCCAAAACCGGGTAATGCTTCATGGACTATCCGCACCGATTCTTCTTCGTGAAAATTGTAAGAGTTGATAATTCCTATGTCATGAAAAATTGCTGCTGTTTTCAGCAGGACGAGTTCTGTGCCATTAATTTTTTCGGAGTGCCCATATTCAGAGACGGATTTAAAAACATCCAGGGCATGGTATATATTATGATAATAGTATCTCGTTCTTTCTATAGGCTCAAGTTGCTTAATGGCATATGATGTCGCTGCGTCAAGATTCATCAGTTATCGAATTTTATGCAATATTAGAGATTTTTAATATATATTAAATAATTCCTGATAAACTTTTAAAAAAAGTTATAACGTTTCATAGCAAGCAATCAGTATCAATTATCGAAACAATTTTATTGTAATTTTCATCAAGATAGAGCAAATGTTTGGATTTTAATTCATTCATCATTGTTTTGAGCCCTGAAATAGTAATATTTTTATATCTGTTTTTCAATTTATGCCACATATCTTCAAAAGTACACAAACGATCGTTGGCATGCAGGAGAAATCGTAATTGTATTTTCCGGTAAAGAATAAATATCTATATTAGCACAAAAAATTGCCAGTGTCGGAGAAGGTTATTAAATGCCTGATATTATTTTTATTCCTGCCTGTGTTTTGCCTGAATGCACAGCAGAATGAAGAGGATTCCCTTGAACACCTGCTTAAACAATCCAAATCGTCCATAGATGAATTTCGTATTACAAGGGAACTTATCAATGTTTGTGCGGATCACGACGTGAAGAAAACCATAGCGCTATGCGAGCACCTGCACTTATTAGGCCTGACAAGCGGTGAAAAACCCGGAGGTGAGTTTTACGAATGGGCAGGGCTGTATTGCCTGAAGAGTTCCAAATATGAAAAATCCAAAATTTTCTTTGGAAGGGCGATTTTTCAATATATATATGAAAGAAATCCCACAAAAATCATGGAGTGCCTGGCACACATGGGATATATCATGTACATCATTGGTGATTATGGGCAGGGGATGAAGCTTAGTTATTTGAATTTAAAGATGATAGAAATAAGCGGATACAGGAAACTCCTTCCCAAGACATATAATAATCTCGGATTACTTGAGCGTTCCGTAGATAATTATGAAAGATCCATAGAATTTTTCATGCATTCAGTTGAAATTGCACCAGAATTCGGTGATACCCTATCATTAGCATCGGCGCTGAATGAGATCGGTAATAATTACATGCTGCTTAATGAGTATGATATCGCCCTGAGCTTTATGAAAAAATCCCTCTTCCTGAAACTGGAAAACCCGATCAAAAATGGGCCTGGCATTGTGTTCTCATATAATGACCTTGCGGGCTTTTTTTACAGACTTGAAGAGTATGATTCCACGATATACTACCTGAATAAGGCGTTGATCGCTGACAGCGCGAATATAGAGCCGCGTTCGCAGGCAATTATTTATTCAAATATTGGTGAATGCTATACACTCCAAGGAAAGACCAAAGAAGCCATGGAATCGTTCATGCAGGCGCTGAAGTTTTCAAAACAGGCGAACCTTAGGTCAAGTTACCAGAGCATTTATGGAGGCCTAAGCAGCGCAAATGCATCCATGGGAAATCATAAACAGGCCTACGACTATCTGAAGCTTTCATTGATATACAAAGACTCCATCTTTAACCTTGAAAATCAGAAGCAGATTAACGAGCTACGGACGATCTACGAAACTGAAAAGAAAGACAAGGAGATCCTGCTTCTGAACATGGAAACGGAAAAACAGGCAGAAAAGCAAAGGAAACAGATCATCATCATCATTTCCGTTATAGCCGGCTTACTATTGGTTAGTGCATTTGCCGTTTTTGCCTTCCGGCAAAAGGTGAGGATCAAAAAGGAAAAGAAACGCTCAGATGAACTTCTGCTGAACATTCTGCCTTCCGAGACGTCAGAAGAGCTTAAGGCAAAAGGATTTGCCGAACCCCGGCATTTTGATATGGTGACGGTGATGTTCACCGACTTCAAGGGTTTTACGGGCATTGCGGAAAAGATGAGCGCAGGGGAACTGGTAGCGGAACTGCATTACTGTTTCAAGAACTACGACGAGATCATCACAAAATATCAGATAGAAAAGATCAAGACCATCGGCGACAGTTATATGTGTGCGGGCGGCCTCCCGGTGCCGAATGTTACGAATGCAGAAGATGTCATTCGTGCTGCCCTTGACATTCAGCATTTCATGAATGAATACCGGAAACGAAGGCAGAATGAAGGTAAGCCGTTTTTTGATATAAGGATCGGGATCCATACAGGCCCCATTGTCGCGGGCATTGTCGGGATCAAGAAATTTTCATATGACATCTGGGGCGATACTGTGAACATTGCCAGCCGTATGGAAAGTAGCGGCGAAGCGGGGAAGATCAATATCAGCGTTGCGACTTATGAGTTGGTGAAAGAGAAATTCATCTGTGAATACAGGGGCGAGATTGACGCAAAAGGCAAGGGGAAGATCAAAATGTATTTCATTCTTGGCTTAATGGTTACATAATTAAGGCCGGTTTGCCGAAAAAATCCTATTTTTAGACCGGTTGCCAGTAGTTTAAAAATTAGAAAAGCGTTTATAACTTAATATTACGCTATTGTTCTGTCGTAAACATGAGATTTTTCTCTTACTTTTTTGCTTGTCCAAAAAAGTAAGCAAAAAAGGGCCTCCTTGAGAATGCTTCCTCCCGCTCTCAGAAAACATTGAAAATCTAAGCAAAGTAGTCCTGACGCAGCATAGCTGGTCAGGAAACCCCGCCTGTGGCGGGTCCTTTGCAGATTTTCAAATGTTTTCTGATTCACTCCACCGCCGGCTCGCCCGCCTGACCGTCGGGCAGGCACGTCAGGATCTGCCTGCGCACCAAATATCGGCTAACCTATCCCGAAGAAAATTGAATTGTTTTGTAGAAACAAAGTGCGCTGGCAAGAAAATATTTCGGTGTCAGGGAGTGGCCAGTGCGAAGCCTGCCGGCAAGGCAGGGCTCGATATATACTTTCTTGAATTTTTTGGTACTTTTTGTTTCAAGACAAAAAGAACAATAAAAAAACAAATTGTTAATTATTTGATTATACGGGTTTTAAATCGAGTTATATAGATCATTCTAATGCAGACAATATGCCCGGTGAACGATCGCGTCATGTACTCATCATCCCGACCATTGCGCTGGCCATTTTCATGACCAACCTGGATACCAGCATCGTCAATATTGCGCTTCCCACTCTTGCAAAGACGTTCAATGCCGATACTGATTCCCTGTCGCACGTGATCCTCTTCTCTCCGCCAATCAAAAAGCGGTTTGTTTTGCAAACCGCTTTTTGATTGAAACTACCCCTCTGCGGATAATGAGTTCGCCAGTGGGCGAACGAAAAATCACTATTACTATCACTTTTAGTTACATCACGGATGTAATTTTTGGGATATTTAAGTGAAAAATATTTCTAAATTTGCTTATTTAAAATATTTTAAATAAAAGTTGTTAAAAACAAGAAAATAATTGATTTTCAGATATTTAAAAATATAAAATTATATAGCTTTAAGGACTTTGAAATATTTTAAATAGTCCTTATTCTGAATTTTTACTAAATAAAAACCATTTGGGAAGTTCGAAATATTGATTAATATATTATCATCGGATAATTTATATTCTTTTGAGTGCATAATACTTCCTTCAATAGTAATCAAATCAATTTTAATATTTTTAAAAGCACTATTGGGTATATTGATGTATAAGAACTCAGATGCAGGATTGGGATGAACAAAAAAATCTTCAGTAGAATGATTGCAATTTATCCGGGTTGAAAAATCGTATTTTACATCAAGGAATGCCTGTACAGAAGAATCATTGGAATTATAAAATTCAAAGTAGTTATCATTATCGGCATAAGCATATTTAATTTTAAATTGGGTGAATCCGTCATTATTAATAAAAGGTAATAATGATACGGGAATATCGATCCTCATCCAGCAACCATTTTCAGCAACAGTACCGTATGTGCATGAAGCCGATGATATATCTCCGCTGCTTGAAAAATCATCGTTTTCTACCTGTAGGCTTGCTCCAAAGAATCCGGATTTAATTTCAAGTGTGAGTTCCTGATTGATAAGATTTGTTCCTGAAAGATTTTGACGTTTCAGGAAAATGCTGGCATTTTTTATATTAAATGACTGATTTAGTTCAGATGTGTTAAAAGTAATTATTCCATGCACATCATCGTTTCCAGTTTTGCCTGTTTTAATCATATCAGAACCATAATTAAAAGCAGAAACAAAACCGTTAAGGGCAGTATCATTGGCTAATATTGTTGTGTCAGGCGAGCGCAGGGACTTCCAAAAATATCTTTCAATGTGCCTGCGAATAAAGTATTCAAAGGATTCATCACTCAAGTGGAAAGAATCCGTTCCGCTGAGTGCCATGGCCGCCCTGGGGCTTGGATAATTCATGTCTCCTCCGGGAAGAGGAACACTATGTTCAGGGTATGTGATGTAGGGAGGTATGAGCAGGGGTGAAGTCTGCCCATAAGTCCATTGCATCAATCCGTTATTGTTCACAAAAAATACATTATTCCACACAGCAGAAGAGTCGGAGAAACGCTGTGACAACATAGACAACATGGTGTTTATTTCCAGAGCATTTGGTTGCCCCATATCTGTCCATTGGTCGTAATAGGGGTGAAGTGATGAAAAAGCAGCGGTTTCGACAAAGTTGGGATAATCGTATCCTGAAAGAACAAATGTTAATCCGGGCTTAATAGCGCTTATGGTATCAATATCTCTTTTTAGACTATTCATCAATACATCGAGTAAAGAGTCAACCTGAGTTGTTGACATATTTTTGTTCCATTCTCCCAGTAAATCATTACCGCCAAGACTGATATGACAATATTCAATACCCGGGTTGGCACTGAGAAAAGCAATGATGCCTTGTTTTCTTGATGGCTCAGAAAAATAGCTTTCTGCTCTTGCGCCTGCTATGCTGATATCAAATGCACTGTTTGCCCTTACGTCCGTCATTCCATAGCGGTCTAATCCTTCATTGTAAGAGTTAAAAGTCCAACTGAATAAAGCCCAACTGTCGCCTACAACCATTATTTTTGTTTCGGGGGTATTGCATTGTGCAAAACAATTGCTGATAAATAGAAAAATAGGAATTATAAAAGAAAAGTATTTCATGAAATTGGGAATGATTTTGCCACAAAATTATAAAAAAACCGATTCATTAATGAACCGGTTTTCGAGCGGAAAACGGGATTCGAACCCGCGACCCTCAGCTTGGGAAGCTGATGCTCTACCAACTGAGCTACTTCCGCATAGCTTTGCAAAAATAAATAAAATACTGGATAATTTTCTTGGTAAATGTAAAAAAACTATCCGACTTTGATACTTTTGCGGAAGATATCATGAAAATACCTTCACATAAAGAAATATGGATGCTCACGTATCCTATAATTCTTAGCTTGTTCGCAGAGAATGTAATAAACATTACAGATACTATATTCCTTGCCCGGGTGGGCGAAGCAGAACTGGGAGCATCAGCTATAGGAGGTACATTTTATGTGATATTGTTTATAATCGGCCTTGCATTCAGCATTGGCACACAGATTATAATTTCGAGAAGGCTGGGCGAGAACAAACCTGAGCAGGCAGGAAGTGTTTTTGAACTTAGCCTGTTTTTTCTTGTGTTTGCCGCGGCTTTGATATTTGCCTTAATATATATATTCTCTCCTGTTATATTTCGATGGATTATTTCTTCTGAAGATATTTATGAAAAAACACTTTTATATATCAATTATCGAATTTTCGGTATCTTTTTCACTTATATAGCTTGTGTGTTCAGGGCATTTTATACCGGGATATTCAAAACAAAATACCTTGCCGTGAACTCTGTTGTTTTGGCAGGTGTCAATGTAGTTTTTGCTTACCTGCTGATATTCGGGAAATTTGGTTTCCCCGAAATGGGTATTGCTGGTGCTGGCCTTGCAACGGTAATTGCTGAATTTGTGGCAGTGTCGTATTTTGTTTTTATTACTTTCAGAGTAGTTGACCGTAAAAAGTACAGGCTCTTTAAGCGTAAAACCTACGATCTGAGAGTTATTAAAAATATTCTTGATGTTTCAGGATTTATCATATTGCAACACCTGATATCTTTGATGGCATGGTTCAGTTTTTTTGTGGTGATAGAACACAGGGGGCAACATGAGCTTGCCATAACAAATATTGTACGAAGTGTTTATGTCTTCCTTATGATTCCGGGTTGGGCTTTTGGCTCGGCATGCAATACCCTGGTGAGCAATATTATTGGACAGGGAAATCCCGGAGGGGTTTTGCAACTGATAAGGAAAATAACTTTCCTCTGTTTTGTTGCAATCATAGCACTTGTGATACCCGCTCAAATTTTTCATGATACCATATTATCATGGTTTACAGCCGATAAGGCTCTTATAAATGAAAGTCTTAATTCATACTATATGGTTATGCTTGCGCTTGTAATTTTTTCACTGACAATGAACTACTACAATGGCCTGATAGGCACTGGCAGGACACGTGCCGCTATGTACATCGAATTGTTGGGAGTTGTATTTTATTTAGTAACATTATATTTAATAGTCAACCGGTTTTCATTACCTCTTGAGTTTGCCTGGAGCTGCGAAATTGTTTATTTTACGGCAATGTTTCTATTTTCTTATATTTATCTTAAAAAAGGAAGCTGGAAACTTCGGCCAATATGACATTATTCGCTCATAGATTTTTTAGTGTATATTTGTAAAAAAAACGAAATGGGAAAGAGGAATTTTTTTACCGGATTTTCTATTTATGCAATGTGTATATTGTTATTTTTCTGTTTAGATTCTAATGGTGTTTTTGCACAAAGAACAAATGTTGATGCCGCTTATCTCATCAGTGACGGAAGGGTAGGCAATGTGGAGATAAATATGGATGCCGGAATGCTTAAAAAATATTTTACCGAAAACCAGGTGGAGGAAAAAAAAGTAAATGGAAAAAATTACAGCATTATCAAAGTGAATGACGATAATAAAAAAACCTTAATGGAAATGGAAACCCTTTGTGCAGATATTTGCATGATTTCCAGAATATTGGTTTATTCTTCATTATATAAAACTGCCGAAGGTGTCTGTGTCGGGAAAAGTTTTTCTGATATTAAAAAGAGTTATTCTATGAAAGGTATTTATGGCGATGATAACAATACGTACCTGGTTTATGTAAAAGAGTTTAAAGATGCCGCTTTTGTGCTGAAAGGCACGGATGCTTCTGTGAAGACAGGCAAGCCATATGAATCTTTTGAAATTAAAGATACCGAACCTATAAGCAGTATTATTATTTTCTGAAAATCATTACATTTTTTATGCGTTCTCCGGTAAAAATATTTATCGTTTTAATAATATTCGCTTGTAGTATATTAGCATTTACTAAAATTACTGCCGACCAGACACATGATTACACATGCGGAGAGGACGATTCAACAATGACATTGCTGTTTATAGGTGACATTATGCAGCACCAGTCTCAGATTGATGCCGCATGGAACGATACGTTGCAGGCATACATATACGATTCCTGTTTTAAATATGTGACGCCGCTTATCAGAAGCTACGATTATGCCATAGCAAATTTTGAATTCACTTTGGGAGGCAAGCCCTATACAGGTTATCCTCAATTCAGTGCGCCCGATGCGATTGTGAATGCATTGTTATTTGCAGGAATTGACATCGTAGGCACTGCTAACAACCACTCCTGCGACCGCGGTAAAAAAGGGATTGAACGTACTATTAAAATTCTTGACAGTTTAGGGTTAAGGCATACAGGAACATTTTTGGATTCTGCAAGCCGTGTACAAAATTATCCCATGATAATTTCAAAAAACGGTATCAAAATAGCTCTTTTAAATTATACATACGGCACCAACAGCCTTGCAGTGCCAAAACCAAATATTGTGAACCTGATAGAAGAGAACCAGATAAAACAGGACCTTCAAGCTGCGCGCGATTCAATGCCCGATAAAATCATTGTGTTTATTCACTGGGGCGATGAGTATAAATCTTATCCAAACGAATACCAGGAATATTATGCTAAATTATTATTTGACCATGGCACCGATATTATAATCGGCATGCATCCTCATGTGATACAGCGTATAGAACGTAAATTTTATCCCGACAGCAACGGCAGGGAAGTTTTTATCGTATATTCTCTTGGCAATTACATCTCAAATCAGCGAGATCGCTACCGGGATGGCGGAATGATGGTGAGCCTGAATCTGGCCAGAAAGAATAAAAAAGTTTGCATTGATAATGCGGGTTATTATCTTACATGGGTTTATACGCCTGTTGAAAACAATAAAAAAAGATTTTATGTGTTGCCTGCAGCGAATTACGAAAACATCAGGGGGATTATGGATACTCTTTCCTGTCAGAAAATGAAATTGTTTCTGAGTGATTCCAGAGAACTGATGAAAAGGGAAAGCATTGGCGCAAATGAAAAGTAAAAAAAAGCCGCTTCATAAGGAGCGGCTTTTTATGAAGTTTTAATCCTAATGCTTTACAACAAATTTCCCTGAAGATTTATTATTTTTTCCTAGTGCGTTATAAAAGTACAGGCCGTCGGGCAGCATGCTAATATTTATGCTGATTTTGCTGTCGCTGTTTAGTTTCCGCTTTATCACTTCATTACCCAGAAGGTCGTAAATAATGATTTCCGTAAATTCCGCATCGCCCTGAATAGTTATAAAATCTCTTGCAGGGTTGGGGAAGAGTCTGGTGTTGCTTGTTTCAAACTCTGCTATGTTGTCAGAAATGTCGAAAGCCCACTCCACATTGGCAACAATAGTGGGTGAATAACGAAACATATTCATCCTGACAACTGGTACGCCAAAACTTTTCATCCACCACAAATACTGCAAGTTTGTGTCTTTTACGGTTATCAGATAATACCATCCGGAATTCTCGTCGTAAGGAGGCGGGAAGCTCGAACAATCGGCATAACCCCAAACCGAATCAATGGATGTGACAGAATCCTTTTGACGAAGCACGGGGAAATTGTTGTTGGGGACTATCATAGTACCCCATGCATCAATTACGCTTGTTTTATACTGGTGATGTTTAATATGAACAGTGTCAATAGGTATCTGTAAGGTAAATCCCCCAATAATAGTATCGTAAAATAAATTTGATGCAGCAGACTTTGTATTGCCAAAGCTGTACCCCGACCAAGTGTCGCCGTAATTGGCTGGCAGGGGCAATACGGTATCCGGAATACTAAGTATCAGCTTTAACGAGTCGTTAGAATTCATGTAATCTTTGATAATTCCTTGCATTGTAAGGCCTGAGGGAGTGCTGTTAAAAAAATACACATTGATGGCGCTGTCCCAAATAGTGGCGACATTTGCTGCAGGAAAGTCGTTGTGCATAGGAATGGTAGCAGCATTCACAAGGTCAATGGTGAATGTGTCAATCGTAGCATCCAGCGCTGCAAAATCCCAGGTGATATTTGCTCCGGCATTACCTGGTGTTATGGTTACATCAACTCCTGTGTCGTTTCTGAACTCATAGGTTTTTAACGGTTCTCCCAAATCACTGAAATTTAATGAAATGGGGGTTTGTGCATAAGCCATACCGAAGCTTATTAAACATACAAACAATAGAAATTTTTTCATAATGTTACAGTTTAAAGATTTATACAAATGTATAAATAAATTTTAAAATCAAATTTTTTATATGCTGTTTTTTATGTTTTGGTTTTTGCTTTCGTACATAGAGTAAATTGTATCTTTGCAAACTTCGTATGATGAAAGACCTCACAACCGGAAAAGAAAGCAGGGTGATTGTTAATTTTGCCCTCCCGATGCTGCTGGGCAATGTTTTTCAGCAATCGTATAACATTGTTGACAGTATAATTGTAGGGAATTATCTTGGAGAGAAAGCCTTGGCTGCTGTCGGAGCATCTTTTCCGGTAATCTTTGTGCTTATCTCCCTGGTCATTGGAGTATCGGTTGGTTCTACAATTATTATTGCCCAGTTTTTCGGAGCGAAAGATTTTGAAAATATAAAAAAATCTGTTGACAGCCTTTTAATATTTTTGTTTTTTGCCGCTATTTTCATCACCATTTTCGGCCTAATTTTCAGCGAGCATATTTTTCGTTCTATGAACCTTCCCGAAGAAATAATACCCGATGCTGTCAGCTATTTTAATATTTTGTTATATGGCCTTATACTGATGTTTGGGTTTAATGCAATCAGTTCTGTACTTCGCGGGTTGGGTGATTCAAAAACACCCCTGTACTTTCTTATTATCTCTACAGTGCTGAATATCGTCCTGGTAATATTGTTTGTGAAGGTTTTTGGCTGGGGTATAGAAGGCTCGGCTATTGCAACAGTGATAGCTCAGGGAGTTTCTTTTGTACTTAGTGTCCTGTATCTGAATCGCTTTCATGACATCATCAGATTTTCATTCTTTGACATAAAATTTCATCGGGAAATATTTTTAACAAGCCTTAAAATAGGCATTCCTTCAGGTTTGCAGCAGACTTTCGTAGCTTTGGGTATGATGGCATTGCTGAGGTTTGTGAACGCATTTGGCACGGATACCATAGCTGCATATACGGTTGCAGGGCGTATTGATGCTTTTGCAATGCAGCCCGCCATGAACTTTTCAATGGCACTGTCAACCTTTGTGGGGCAAAACATGGGCGCTAATAAGATTGACAGGGTAAAAAAAGGGTATAGAACCACCTTGTTGATAACGGCAACATTTTCAATTATTATAACTTTTGTAGCCATATTATTCGGCTCGCAAATCATGTCATTATTTACACCTAAAGCCGAAGTAATATCTATCGGACATTCCTACTTAGTTATTGTGTGTTCATTCTATGTATTGTTTTCGACCATGATAACCACACAGGGGCTGATACGTGGTGCCGGCGATACGCTGATTCCGATGTTTATCACGTTGTTTTCGCTCTGGATACTTAGAATACCACTGTCATATATATTTTCTCGTTTTATGGGCCCCGACGGAATCTGGTGGAGCATACCTATTGCCTGGGCTTTCGGAATGATAGCTTCAGGAATATATTATTTCAGCGGCAGGTGGAAAAATAAAGTGGTAACAGGAACTATCAAGCGCTAAAGGGGATAATTGGTAACGGATTACTATTTGTTTTCGCTGGGCTCAATATGAATATATACTTCAATATAATCCAGCACATCCTCTATTTCGTTCTCAATCCGGTCGCAAAGTTCATGGGACTCATTTACAGTAATTGTTCCGGGAACTTCAAGGTGCAGATCCACATATCTCATGTTTCCCGCCTTGCGGGTACGTAGTTTATGAAAACTCATGCCTTCGGAAAGGTTATTATTGATAGCATTTTTGATGATGTTTATTTCCTTTTCAGGTAAAGGGGCATCCAAAAGGGGTGAAAATGCTTTTTTTAACAGAATATAAGATTTCTGTAAAATCATTAAGGCGACCAGAATAGCGATGATAGGGTCAAGCACTTTAATACCGGTTATCCATATTAATATCAAACCTAATGCAACTCCCAGTGAGGTATATACATCTGTTTTCAGGTGCAATCCGTCGGCTTCTAGTGCTACGGAGTCTGTTTCTTTGCCAACCTTGTATAACCTTTTTGAAACGATATAGTTAACCACAGCGGATATTCCCATGACCAGTGTGCCTATACCTAACTGTTCGGGTAGTGTAGGGTGAGTTATTTTCTGAAGGGCTTCATAAATTATCCACCCTGCTGCACCAAATATCAGCAACGCTTCAATTACACCTGATACATTTTCATATTTGCCATGACCATAAGGATGGTTTTTATCCGGTGGCAATCCTGATATTTTTACTGAAAAAAAAGCTATTACAGCTGCCAGCAGGTCCATGCCCGAATGTATGGCTTCTGAAATGATGCTGACCGAGCCGCTGATGATGCCGGCAGTGACTTTAAGTATTATAAGTGTGATGTTTGAGAAAATGGAAAGTGATGCCGTTTTTACTTTTTTCCGTTGTAAGACTGCATTTGACATGATGACTTTTTTAAAAGGTTATTTCAACAGGGTTGTATAAGTACAAATATAAATAAAATTGTATAGTGTCTGAAATGATATTATTTAACTGCCGTGATGGTATAGCCCCGTAATTCGAGCAGCTTCAAAACACCATTTTCGCCGGGCAGGTGGGCTGCCCCCACGGCAATAAAACAGCTCTTCGATTTAATTTTCTCTTCTATGTGCGAAATCCAGTTTTGGTTGCGTTTGAAAATAAAGTTCTCATTGAATTCGCTGTTTGAATCGGCGCTTTTTACCACAAAATCGTACAATTTCGACAAATCCTGCTGTTTGTATGCAGCTATCATATCATTAAAAAGTTGTTCTGTTTCTTTATAATTTTTTATTTCGTTTACCAATGTTTTTGCCTGTTCTTCTATGGGGGTTGTGTCAACAAGCGAGAGCTGAAAGTCAATGGTTTCAAGTCCATCGGAAGCTATGCCGTTTTTTTTGGCTATTTTGTACAATTCCTGCTCATAAGCTTTCACTTTGCCTGCAAGTTGTTTGGCAAGGATGCTGCTGATATAAAAAGGTTTCAATCTTATGTATTTTTCAAGCCTTGATTTTTTTATGTGAAGCGAATCTATAATGTATTTACTGAAATCTGAATATTCTTCTTCGGTAACATAATCGCGAAGAGTTTTGCCTTCGGGCAGATACATTTGTTTTGCCAGCTCAAGCTGTTGCATTATCGGGATGTTTATATCTATTTCTGTAACAAAACTCTGGCATTCCTTTAGTTTCCTCTCCATGATATCTGTAATAAAAAAGTCCTGCTTTTTTATCATATGAATGGTGCCGAAAATATAAGAGTTTTGAGATAACCCATTTCCTGATATTTCCCATAACAATGAATTTTGCTGTTGTGCGATACAACTTAGAACAAATACAACTGCAACAACTGATAAAATAATTTTTCTGAACATAAAGTTTTTTTTACAAAAGTAGTATTTTACCTGTTTTCCTGTAATATTTCATTTATCTGTCAATTGCTATTTGAGAAAAACAGGTGATAGTGAAAAAATTATTAATTTTATGCTATAGAAAATAAAACTAAAAAAATAATTATGAATAAATCCATTTCATCAGGACAGAATTTTGGTAAAGAAAACTTGAAAACTTACGAAATAACGGCGAGGTTTTCAAACCCAGATAAGAAAATAACGGTTGGGGATATAGATATGATAAAATACCGCTTCGAATCAATTTTTAAGCCGCTGCACATATCAAACTACCTTACTCGATACATTACTATGAATGAATTGGGAGGTTCTGTAATTTTTCATGTCCTCTATGAAAATAGTGTATATCTTATTGTTGAGGATGATTGGAGAATTATTAATGACGATTCGGAATCCCTGATATCGCAACTGGAAACCTTGTTTACCCCCTTACTGGATTAGATGAGTGTTTTTGGTATGTTTTTGAATTATTTTGTGTTCATCCTCTTTTCCTAAATATTAAAATCATTTAATTACCCTTTCCTTTGTTAACAAAGAGTTGTTAATTAAATAAAGGCCTTTTATTTATAATACATTCATAATGAATATAAATTTGTTCTGGCGATGCTTATCATACCCTTAAAAAAGGTGATACTTCCGGTTCTGATGTATTTTTGCTCAATCTGACCGTCAGGAAGTTATGGTCTTAACAGCACACAGGTTATTTTAATTTTTTTGGCATCTTAAAAATATAACATATTAAAAATTCAAAGGATTAAAGTTGAAAACGTTTTTCAGAGCAATTATCTTTTTAATACTTATTAATTGTTTTTGTTTTTGCGGCAACGACAGGAATAAAAAAGATTCACGTACTGTTTTTCGTTACAACGAATCTTCCGGGATTTCAACCCTTGACCCCGCTTTTGCCAAAGACCAGGCACATATCTGGGTATGCAATCAATTATATAACGGATTGGTGCAGCCTGATGATTCTATGCACATCAAACCATGCATTGCAAAATCCTGGGAGGTTTCTGATGATGGGCTGACATATACTTTTATTTTACGTAAAGATGTTTTTTTTCACGACGATGTCGTTTTTTCATCCGGTAAGGGGCGCAGGGTGATGGCTGAAGATTTTGTGTATAGCTTTAGCCGTATTGCTGATGACAATGTGGCTTCGCCTGGAAGCTGGATTTTTAATGATGTCTCAAGAGATTCATCAGGAAAGTGTATGTTTCTGGCATACAACGACACTACATTTGTTGTTAAGCTCCAGGAGCCTTTCCCCCCCTTTTTAAGCCTGCTCCAAATGCAGTATTGCTCTGTAATACCTCGCGAAGTTGTTGATTACTATGGGAAAGATTTTCGCAGCCATGCTGTAGGCACAGGGCCTTTCAGACTGAAAATGTGGAAGGAAAATCAGCGGCTGATACTTATAAAAAACGGCAACTATTTTGAAATAGAGTCTGGCCAGCGTCTTCCATACCTTGATGCAGTGTCCATTTCGTTTATTGCCGACAAACAATCGGCTTTTCTGGAGTTTGTCCGCGGAAATTTAGATTTTATGTCAGGAGTAGCACCAAGTTATATTGACGAATTGATAAGCAAAAACGGTAATTTAAGCGGAAAGTATAAAGATAAAATCAACCTGACATTGCAGCCTTATTTAAATACGGAATACCTTGGTTTTATGGTGGATGAAAACCTTTCTGAGAACAAGAATAACCCGCTATTAAAAAAAGAAGTTCGGCAAGCTATTAATTATGGTTTTGACAGAAAGAAAATGATAAAATACCTTCGCAACAGCATAGGCACACCCGGAATATATGGAATAGTTCCTGTAGGTATACCTTACTATGATACAAGCCTGTATAAGAGATATACATACAATCCTGACAAGGCCAGAGAATTGCTTGCCATTGCAGGTTATCCCCATGGTAAAGGCCTTCCCGAAATCACTCTTTCAGCAACAGCTTCGTATCGTGACCTTTGCGAATATATTCAGCATCAGCTGGATGAAATAGGAATAAAAATCAAGGTTGACGAAAATCAACCCGCGATGCTTCGAGAAATGATAGCAAAATCCAAGGTGAGTTTTTTCAGGGCTTCATGGATTGCCGATTATCCTGATATGGAAAATTACCTCTCGTTGTTTTATTCGCCGAATTTTTGTCCGAAAGGGCCAAATTATACCCATTTCTCTAACAAAAAATTTGATTCTCTTTTTGAGAAAGCAAGAACAATAAACAACGACAGCATACGTACCCGCTTGTATGCCGAAATGGATAATATCATAATAGAGGAGGCCCCCGTAGTGGTTTTATATTATGATATGGTTCTCAGATTTACGCAAAAAAATATTTCAGGGCTGGGGAGCAACCCTATGAATTTGCTGATACTAAAGAGGGTTAAGAAAACAAAAACAATGTAACAATCTTTTATATTGTTCCTGATTTTTAATGTTAACATAATTATAAGAGATATTCATTTTCTTTTTCAGGAATAAAAATATTGCTGAAACGGTTTTCTTCAAGAATTCTTTTATAATCCATTATCACTTGTTCTTCGCCATGAACTAAAAACATTTTTTTGATATTTTTCTTATCCTGGCAGCTCAGGTAAACTATCATTTCAGCATAATCGCCGTGAGCACTGAATTCTTCAAGAGATGTAATATCTGCCTTTACATCGTAAATATTGCCATGAATAGAAACCTGTTTGTCGCCGCGTTTTATCCTGGCACCTAAGGTTCTTGGTTCGCAGTAGCCGACAATTAATATGGTATTCTTTGGATCGGAAATGTTGTTGGCCAGGTGGTGTTTTATGCGCCCGGCTTCCATCATGCCCGATGATGAAATGATAATACAGGGCTCTTTCAACTCGTTAAGTCTTTTGGAGTCTTCAACGGCCTGGATATATGTGAGGTTATTGAACCCGAAAGGGTCGGGGTCTTTTTCCATATTTTGCAATATCTCTTTGTTGAAGCATTCAGAGTGCATGCGGTAAATGTTGGTGGCGTTTACCGACAAAGGACTGTCAACAAAGGTTTTTATTTTTGGCAGGCGCCCTTCCCGCTCCAGTTGGTTGAGCGCATACACAACTTCCTGTGTTCTGCCAACGCTGAAGGAAGGAATGATGAGCTTGCCCTTTTTATCCATGCAGGTGTATAGCACTGTTTTAAGAAGCTTGTTGTTAGCTTCTTTGCGTATTTCGTGCATCCTGTTGCCATATGTGGATTCGGTGATGATGATATCTGCCTGGGGAAAAGGTTGTGGTGTACGCAATATACTGTTGGTTTGCCTGCCGATATCACTGGTATAACAAAAATTTATCACCCTTTCATTTTCTTTGATAATAAGGTTTGTGGCAGCACTGCCTAATATATGTCCGGTATCAGTAAAGGTAAGTTTAACATTGTCTGTAATGCGGAATTTTTGTCCATAAGCAATGCTGACAAAATACTGCATGCTTTTCATGGCATCTTTGGCTGTGTATATGGGTTCTACAGGGGGTAAGCCTTTTTTTGCTAGTTTCTTGTTATAGGTTTTTGTATCATTTTCCTGTATTCTTCCCGAATCCTGTAACATTATAGCACACAAGTCCCGAGTGGCATGGGTGCATATTATCATGCCTTCAAAACCCTGTTTTACAATGTAAGGAATAAGCCCTGAATGGTCAATGTGAGCATGGGAGAGTATCAGATAATCAATATCTTTTGGGTTAAAACCCAGGTTACGGTTCATTCGGTCTGTTTCTTCGCCTTTGCCCTGAAACATGCCGCAATCAAGCAGTATTTTTTTTCCATCATCTGTAGTTATCAAATGTTTACTGCCTGTTACTTCTTTTGCCGCGCCCAGAAAAGTAATTTTCATAGCTTATATATTTATTGAAATTATAAAATAAAAAAACCCGATACCTGGTACCGGGTTTTAGTAATTATATAATTGTATTATTCAACAATAATTTTTTTAGTGATTCTTTCGTTGGCTGCTTCAACAGTGAAGAAATAGATGCCGGAATTCAGGCTCTTAATATTCATGCTGAGTGTATGGTTCCCGTTGATAAGTTTGCCGTAGGTTTTACTAATAACTTCCTGGCCGACAAGGTTGGTAACAGTAACTTTTACATCCGAACTTTTTTCAAGGTTCAGGTTGATATTAGTATAATCTGAACTTGGATTCGGGTAAATGTTCATATTGATGTTGTTGCTGATATTTTCTTTCACACCGATGGCGGTGCCCACATCAGTTTTCATCAGGTTGGTATAATAAATATAATTGTCGCCATAGGCGGTTTCGTCGCCTCTTACAGCTAAGCCTACGATTACATCGGCCTGGTAAACGATGTGTAATTTATCGTCCATTGTAAATGACATGGACCCGAAAACACATTCATCAAAATCGTGGAGGAATCCGGCATTTATATCTGTTGCATCCGACCAAGCGCCGTCATATTTAACCACATAAAGATGCCTGTATATCTGTCCGCCGTCGGGAGTAAGTCTGTCTTCGCGGCAGGAAGAGTAACTGATATACATAGTTCCATCATCATCTATATTTAGATGCGGAAAACTTGAGAGTGAAACATAATAAGTTCCGATAGCCCAGTCGCCGGAGGGTGTTGGAAATTCAATTTCTCCGCTGCCATCGTAATCAATCATATATCCTGCTAACATCCCGTTGTTGAATAAACCGTCAGGGTCACCTAATGCTGTAGAATCTAACACGGCCATATCTTCATTCCAGTAAACCAATCCATCAGTATAAGGGTAGAAAGATGACTGATCATCGCTAGCGTTATCATCTGATACTCTCATTATACCAAAGACAGCGTGGGCTTTGCCTGTTGAATCCAGTGCTAGTGCGTAACATCCGTCAGTTGTTGGAATGATAGGTGTGGGAATGGTAATGCCTGAGGGGAAATTATAGACGGGGATTTTTGTCCAGGTGTCTCCGCCGTCCGGTGATTTCATAATAAAAGTATTTGTCCAACTTTCACCAACAATAAATGCAATTTTTCCGTTTTTGGGATCTGCCCAGGAATAACTGTCACCACCAAAACCCTTACTGAATTCCGTAACTACTGAGGCTGAATCCATTCCCGGAAGTATCCTGGGAGCATCCCATGTAGTTCCGCCATCCACTGACCTGATATATACCAATGCAAGAGATAATCCTTCATAGTACCAGTAGGTTCCGGTCGTGGTTGGTTGATCGGTGCAAGCAATGATGTGAATAGTGTCTCCTACAGTTATCATGCGGGGCCATAATAATGCGGTTTTGTCCGATCCACCAGTGGTTGCAGGGCCAACAAGGGTTGATTCTGTCCATGCACCTGTCCCTTTTGGTGTGCGTTTTGAGATTGTAAGGCCGGTGCTACCATTATGGCTAACAACTATTTCCCCATTGGTTCCCAAGGGGGCATATGAGGGCCATCCGCTCCTTACAGTTTCTACCCTTTCAGTTGGCTGAGCTCCCCAGTTTGTAAGGTCATAATAATTGTATCCTGTACCCCTGTCAGCAAACGATTCTTCTGTCATTCCGTAGTTATATGTAGCGCCAATAGTGCCATCATCATGCAGATAAATTCTGTTTTGTACAGAAGAATTTGACTGCAGGTCATACTTTGTTATACCGATAATAACTTCATTGATGGCTTTTGATGGCCTGGGTGTAACAGTTGGGTTTACTTCTGTACTGAAGTTTGTAAACTCATGAATGGCGCCATTTACCTTGGTTACTTTAAGGTATTTTAAAGCTGGGTCAATTTTTGCAGGAATATGCTGTGCCATGACTGTGAAGCTAAAAATCAAAGCTACTGCTAATAATAAAACTTTTTTCATACTTCTTTGGTTTTGATTAATAATTATATTTTATTGTTTATAAATTTTTTGCTTACAAATTTAAAAAAAATATCCAAATACAAAAATCAAAAAGGTTATTTTATGAAAGTTTCTTAATTGATATCCGGTAAAAATGAATAATTCTTCGAATAATACAGCATCTGTTCGGTAAAATCGTCCGGGTATTCAACTTTAACATCAATGATTTCATTATTTTTCATAACCGGTTTCAGTATAGGATTAATAAATCCTGCATAGGGGGCAAGTTTAAGCTTTTCATAGCGTTCTTTTACTTCTTTATGAAGAACAGGATCAATCTTGATGGCATATTTTTCAACCAATTCTTTACCTGCATTGAAATCTCCTTCCGATTTTATTCGTTGTATTTCTTTCAGCAGTTCTCCAAAAAGTGAGCGGAGCTTGTCATAATCGTTGATAGTATAAAAGGTTTTCCCTTCTTTGGTTTTCTTTTCGATAACTTTGTCTTTCTCTCCCTTTTCAAAAACCCATTTAGAAATAAGCTGACGGTTGCGCATGTGGGCCTGTTCTATGTCTTTGCCTAATTCTATTCTGACCAGTTGTGTCATCAATCCATTGCGGATATATGTGTCGTATTCTGCTTTAGCAACATCAAGATTGGGCATAAGTTTCAGGTCAACCATTTTCTGGTCCATGATAAAATAAAGTGCAAAAAGGTCGGCGCGTGATTCTTCAAGTGCTGAATGATAATTTTTCATTGCTTCGGAACTAACCCCCGGAAGCAATTGTCCGGAGCCATGACCGACACATTCATGCATATCAGTATTCAGGTTGCCGGCAAGATAGCCGTATTTTTTTGCACGGTCAATTTCTTCCTGCGAATAACAGAATTCTTCAAGGGAACCACCTCCTAATGATGACTGATCGTAGGAGTACATGATGTTGTCCATGGTTACCGATTTTGACCCGTGTTGTTTTCTTATCCAGTTGGCATTGGGCAGGTTGATGCCGATAGGAGTGCTTGGATGACATTCGCCGCCAAGTTGGACGACAGTTATTACTTTTGCTGAAACACCCTTAACTTCTTTCTTTTTAAAACGTGGATCAACAGGTGAATTGTCTTCAAACCATTGTGCATTCTGGCTTATTGTTTCGGCTCGTTTTGTTGCTTCCACATCTTTGAAATTGACGACTGATTCCCATGTTGCTTTCATACCCAATGGATCGCCGTAAACTTCTATGAATCCATTCACATAATCGACTGACGATGCCAGGTCTTTTACCCATAGCACATTATAATCGTCCCATGTTTTCAGATCACCGGTTTTGTAATATTCAATAAGTTTTTCAAAACCTGCTTCCTGGTCTTTATTTTCAGCGACTGTTTTTGCCTGTTCAAGCCAGTAAACGATTTTTTCAATGGCAGGTGAGTACATCCCTCCGATTTTATAAACTTTTTCTGTTATTTTATTGTTTTCTTTGACCAGTTTTGAGTTGAGTCCATAAGATACAGGAGTTTCAGCTTTTTCATCTTTAATACGTTCATAAAATTTTTCAACTTCATGCTGTGAAATATTTTCATAAAAATTGCAGGCCGAGTTTGTTATCAGGTCTTTGGAAGGGTCAAGGTTGATGCGCTTGGGGTATAATGCCGGATCGAAAATAATGGGGACGATGGTTTCAAGAAATTGGTCAAGGTTTTCATTTTCCTTTAAAGGAAATTTTCCATCGGGAGAATTTTTAACGAGCTCTTTAAAATAACTTTCACTGAATTCAGGAAGAAACTTATCACTGGAATAATGATGATGTATGCCATTGCAGAACCAAACTCTTTTGGTATAAAGCATAAACTTTTCGAAATCTTCTGATTTACGGTCGCCGGTGTATTTATCAATGATGGCTTCCAGAGTCCGGCGGATGACAAGGTTGTATTTGAAATTTTGGTCATAAATGATATCGCGCCCGCACAAGGCAGCCTGGCTAAGGTAATATAATAGTTTTTTCTGGTTTAGCGATAAGCTGTTAAAGCCCGGAATTTGATATCGAAGTATTTTGACGTCGGCAAATTGCTCTGTTTTGTATTTGAAAGTATCGGTTTGTTCATCACCGGAGGTTTTGTTTTTCTGGTTGCAACTTACATATACCGTTGCCATTGCTAAAATGCTCATAATAATCAGATTTCTGGTTTTCATAATTTGTGTTTTTTAAAATACAAACCTATCTTTTTTTTCTGAGACAGGCAAGTTTTTTATGAAGGATATTTTATTTACGGTTTGGAAAAATTATTCAGGGTTAGGCCTTCCAACAGGCTTTCCTGTTTTCCATAATTTTTCATTGGCTTTGAGCTCTTTCTTATGTTTTTTTGATATTTCTTTATTTTCCAGACGGCTCAAATCGGGCTGGCCTGCGTTAACCCAGGCTGTGTACCATAAACTGGCAACAGCAAATACAGCACGCTGCATCCTTCGTTCTACCATGTTGTGTGTGAGCTTTACAAACTCCAGGGTATATTCACGTGAAAATTGCCGGGACATTGTATTTCCTTTTTCTTCAAAAACGTATTTTTTATCTTCGGGGAAATGACTACGTAAGTGATTGTCCATAGAAAAAATAGTGTCAACGGCATAATGGCTTTCTTTAACCAGTAGCCAGGCAAATTCCGTTGGTTTTTCAACATATGTTGCCTTTCCAACAAGATAGTTGTAAGTATCAGCAAAAAGTTCCGGGATACGTGTTTCCCAAAAAGCATGTATCCCTTTTTGCTCAAAGCTTTTTCCATCATACCATTGCGAAGTATGCAAGGGTGTGCAGGCGTCTGCTATATAATGACCGAAATTGGAAGCAAGGTAAAGTATCCTGTCAAGGTCTTCATCTTTAAAAGCTTGGGTCAGAGAAAAAAGCATATTATTAATCCACCAGGGATTAATGCCGTATTCTTTTAGGGTGTCTTCTGTATATTTTTTAACTGCATCTTTCCAGTAGTGAGGAACGCTGTCGAAAGGGTTTTCGCCATAATGGTCGATGTCAATATAATGTTTTATGTCTTCTCCCGGAACTGCCCTGGAGCGCTTATCAGGGTCAATAGCGTGCTCGCTTAAGTATTCAATATGTTTTTTGAAGAAATTTATCATATCAGGCGGCAGGCAGAAAACAGCCATGCGGTTTATTTTTTTATGGGCATAAAACCCAAAAGAATATGCTTCTTTTTTTATGAAAAAAGACACAAAAAGCAAGGAAATGATTAATAGGGCATATCTTTTTTTATTCATCATCTGAGCAAATGATTTTCTCGCCTGCAAGAAATGGCAATTTTTTTGTTTTATCAAAAGTAAAACAATAATCCAATACGTCATCCAATTTCAGATTTTGCAGCCGCTGACGGTGTGAAAATTTTTCACTGTATGCCATGAGATTGCTTTTTGCATTGTCCCATAAATCAATAGCTGCATGGGTAGCATCGCAGTTTGTAATGAAAGCACCTGATGCCATGAGTTTTGCTGCTACAGCACCGGCAAAAAGCGTATCTTCAAGGTTAAAATGGTTTTTCCATCCCGAGCAAAACAACATGATGTCACGTTTATCTTTTAAGAGACGATTACATAATTGTGTAAAATTCAGAAATGCGCCAAACAAAAGACGATGACAGCCATTAGTTTGCCGGACAGCTTTTGTGCCATTGGTTGTGCTGTATGCTATTGTTTGGCCTCTGATGCCATCATTCATGAAATTAAAAGGTGAATTTCCGAAATCAGCAAAATCAAGTATTTTTCCATCACGTTCGCCTGCAACAATGAATCCCTTTTGTTTATATGCTTTTGCTTCTTCTTCCGAACTTACAGGTATCATTTCCTTTACACCCCATTCAAAAGCCGTGCAGATACTCGAAGTAGCCCTCAGAATATCAGAAAGTACAATGTTTTTATTGGTGAGATCAAAATGCTCAATAAGAGCGGGGGAGAGGCAAACCTCAATATTAGGTTGTGACATTTTTATATGATGAAAGACAAAGGTAGATATTTTTTTGAAGCAGGGCAGGTGGCTATTAGTAAGATAGTGATAGGTTATTAAGAAGTAAGAGCTTTTACAGGCTATTTTCTTCTGACAGCGTATATTAATTCATCAAGCAGTTCGCCGTTTTTTAGCACCGTTTTTTCGAACCTTGCTTCGAGCTTAAACCCTGCTTTTTCGAGGGTTTTATGCGATGCATGATTCGTTCCGAAGGGTTTTGCGTAAATTCTGTTAATATCGGGGAGCTTTTCAAAGGCCTGTTGCACGATTTCTTTTATGGCCATCGTCATAATACCACGGCCCCAGTAGTTTTCACTCAACCAATAGCCAAGTTCGGCATTTTTTTTCATGATATCTTTTTGCGGGCTGATACCGATGCCTCCCACTGCCTGCCCGTCAATTTCTATGGCTAAGAAAAGTATTGTTCTGTCAGTAGTGGCAAATTCCAGGAATGACTTCCATTTTTCAATGCTGCATGGAAACCCGTCTGACATGAATTTACTGATATTGGCGTTGTTGGCGTAATGTGCCACACACTCCAAATCACTTGTTTCCCATGGCCTTAATATGAAATCCATTATTTTAAACAATTTAGGGTTGTGTTGATAGAGGTCAAGAGAGTTTCAAAATTGTGTCAATGATTTTGATTTATATCATATAAAAAATGACAGATCGTTATTTAAAATATTTGCTATACATTAATATTATTGGGTTGCAGAACGCCTAATATATGACGTGTCTTGATATATGCAAATTTCAAAGGGTTTTTATTTTCTATCGAAGAACGGGTTTTTTGATGTAGCTGTCAGAGGGATGCATAAAACTACTTCAGCTTCTTCTCCCAGTAATTTCATTTCTTTCACAGCCATGCCTGCGGTGTACATTACGCGGTTGTCAATATGATGTGCCGCTGCTATGCTCACGGCTGAGCCGATGGCGATGCCGAGGTCATTGACGTTAAATGCGCAGGGATGAGCCGGATGTTTTCTTTTCTCTTCACAATTGGCAAATCCGCAGAGGCCGCAATATGGAAGATTGGTTGTGTTTATCTTTGCCGCCAGCATAAGCATGTATGGAGCCATAAGGATGTTTTCAGCATCTCGCAGAAAAAAAGCAGCATCAATTCGTTTGCCTATTTCTTTCATTTTTCCGGAAATCTTTTCAATGTCTTCTTTTTCAGCAATAGCAAAAATAAGATTGTTGTTACCTCTAGCTTTGGGAGCGGTACGTGCAGCTGCAAGCATTTTTTCGGCAACATCCCTTATAATGTTGTTTATTATTTCTTCTTCTCTGAGCATAATATTTAATTTGAAAATGTGTTTAATAAATTGATTTGAAAATGGCTTGGTGTTGGTTTTTAATAGTGCATTATTTCTTAAACTTTTTATTACTTCACCTAACCACCCTTAGCACCTATCACCCTAACAGCCTAACAGCCTAACAGCCTAACTCCCTCCAACAATTTTCCCTGCCTTATATTCCACCATTTTCTCCATCTCACCGTTTTCACTATAAAATATTTCTTTTCCGTCTTTTTCATTATTGATGTAGCTCACTTCACGTTTCAGTTTTCCGTTCCAGTAAAATCCCTTTAAAACTCCGGTACCTTTAACGAAGTCCCCTTCACCAACTTTTAGCCCTTTTTCATCATAATACTCCCATGTGCCCTGAAACAAACCTTTAAAATAACCTCCTTTTATTTTGAGTTGCCCATCTGGGTAGTTTTCAATATACAAGCCATCCAGAGTATCATTCAGGTAGTTTTCTTCTTTGAAAAGAGCCCCATTTTCATAGAAGATAAGACTTTTGCCTTCGCGTTTATTGTGAATATAATTTTCCTCCCTGTTGATGTTGCCATTAAAATGCCAGCTTTTCATTTTCCCTTCAATCTGTCCGTTTGAGTAATTGCATTCCATTTTTTTGTTTCCATTGCTGAAATACCAACAGGCATTTCCGTTGAGTTTTCCGTTACGGTAAGTGAGTTCCGATTTTAGTTCTCCGTTAGGGTAATATTCCTTGCGAACTTTGTTACAGGCGCATGTAATGGCAACAATTGAAACTATCAGGAAGGTTTTCAGAAGTGGCAGAGTGAAAATTTTCATGAGTAAGGCTTTATGCCACCATAAGAATGGAACGATCTATTTTGTTGATTTTTTCTTCAGCGAATTTCCTGCTGATATGCAGGTCGCTGGTGTCATTATTCGATGGCATTTCAAACATGGCATCTGTCATGATAATTTCAAAAATAGACCTGAGCCCGCGGGCGCCAAGTTTAAATTCAATGGCTTTTTCAACAATCAGATCCAGGGCAGCCTCGTCATAAGTCAGTTTGATGTTGTCCATCTCGAACAGTTTGACATATTGTTTTGTAAGGGCGTTTTTAGGTTCTGTGAGTATGCGTTTCAGGGCGTTTTGGTCGAGAGGGTTTAGGTGGCAGATAATGGGCAGGCGGCCTACCAGTTCGGGAATGAGCCCGTAACTTTTTAAGTCTTGCGGAGCCACATACTGTATCAGGTTGTCTTTATTGATATTTTCACGCTTGGAACCTGCAGCATAGCCTATCATGCTTGTCATCAGCCGGGAGCCTATTTTATTTTCTATTCCGTCGAAAGCGCCGCCGCAGATAAACAAAATATTTTCAGTGTTTATTTGTATCATGCGTTGTTCGGGGTGTTTTCTCCCTCCCTGCGGCGCTACATTTACTATTGAACCTTCAAGCAGTTTGAGCATGGCCTGTTGCACGCCTTCACCCGAAACGTCTCGGGTGATGGATGGATTGTCGCTCTTACGGGCAATCTTGTCAATTTCATCAATAAACACTATGCCTTTTTCCGCTTCTTCCACATTATAGTCAGACACTTGCAATAGTCTTGTAAGAACGCTTTCCACATCTTCTCCCACATAACCGGCTTCAGTTAGTACTGTGGCATCGGCTATGCAGAAAGGTACATGCAGCATTTTGGCAATAGTACGGGCAAGTAAGGTTTTGCCTGTTCCGGTTTCTCCTACAAGGATGATATTGGACTTTTCAATTTCTACATCGTCTTTGTCGTTAGCTTTTTTCCCTAGATTAGATGTGATCCTTTTGTAATGATTATACACAGCAACCGACAATACTTTTTTCGCATTGTCCTGGCCAATAACATATTGGTCAAGGTGTTTTTTTATTTCCGATGGCTTTGGTAATTCAAACTTTTTTGGAGAGAAACTTTTTTTTCTGGCACTGTATTCCTCATGCAATATGGATTGTGCCTGTTCCACACAGCCGTCACATATATGCCCTTCCAAACCTGCGATAAGCAGGTTTACTTCTGCCCTTTTCTTCCCGCAAAAAGAACAATGTTCCAAATCCTTAGCCATTTTTTATTTTTTAGCTTTGATAAGTACTTCGTCAATCATGCCGTATTTGTGAGCTTCTTCGGCAGTCATCCAATAGTCACGGTCTGCGTCTTTCCATATTTTATTGTAAGGTTGCCCCGAGTGTTGTGCAATGATTTCGTACAGTTCTTTTTTTAACTTTTGAATCTCGCGTGCTGTAATTTCAATATCCGATGCCTGCCCTTCGGCTCCTCCCATAGGCTGATGAATCAGGATGCGTGAGTGTTTCAATGCCGTACGTTTTCCGGTGGTGCCGGAGCAAAGAATGATGGCCCCCATGGATGCTGCCATACCTGTACAGATAGTCGCCACGTCGGAAGAGATATACTGCATAGTGTCGTAAATGCCCAGTCCAGCATATACCGAGCCGCCGGGAGTGTTCAGATATATCTGTATGTCTTTTTTTGAATCTACCGACTCCAGGAAAAGCATTTGTGCCTGGATGATGTTTGCAACATAATCGTCAATGGCTGTGCCTAGAAAGATAATCCTGTCCATCATCAGGCGTGAAAAAACATCTACTTCACGGAAGTTTACCTGTCGTTCTTCAATAATGGTACGTGTCATATCTTTTGTAACAGCACTGTATTTGTCAAGACGTGAACTGCTGATTCCGAGATGCCTGGTGGCATATTTGCGAAATTCTTTGGATGAATCCATATTTATTGATTTGAAGTGGTTAATAATTTTACAAAGTCTTCGTAAGTAACGTCAACATTGGTGATTTTAATTTTACTGGTAAGAAAATTAAACAATTTGTCTTCAAAGAGCTTGTCGTTGATACGTTTCATCTCTTCCTGGTTTTTCATAACATTTTCAGCTATTTTGTCAAGCTCTGCATCATCAAGCTTATGTTCGTGTTCGTGCTCATTCTCATGAGCATGCTCATGATGATGCTCATGTTCATGAGCTTTACGAAAATAATCTTTTATAAACTCCTTGGTTTCTTCTGTTGTAACATACAATTGATGTTCTTTAACAATTTTATTTTCAATAAGCTGCCATTTTACAACTTTTTTGTGCTGGTCGTAATCGGCTTCTATTTTATCTTTTGTGAGTTTTTCATCTGATTTAGTTTCGAGTAGGTATCTTTTCAAAAATGCATCGGGGAGGTCGAAACTTGTTTTTTCGATGATTGCTTCTGTGATGTCGTTATGGAGTTTTCTCTGTGTTTCTTTTTTGTATGATTCTTCTGCGTCGCGGCGTATTCTTTGGCGCATTTCTTCGTAAGAGGCAATGGTTTCGTTGGGATATATTTTTTTATAAAATTCTTCATTCAGCTCAGCGGGTTTGTTTCGGCTGATTTCTGTAATAGTAAATCTGAAGGAAGAATTTATTTCTCCAAGTTCTTCTTTCTTTTTGCCAATAAAATATGCGGCTTCGTAATCGGAACGGGCCAGCTTTTTGGGGTCAACTACTAACGCGTCATCTTTTTTAAGCCCAAGAAACTGTGCTTTTATTTTTTCATCAGGAATATGTTCCATATAAATGAAAGCAGTGTTTTTAATTCCGTTTTCTTTGGGTTCATTTTTATCATCAAGTTCTGCAAATTCTCCCGAAATCATGTCGTTTTCTTCGATTATTTCAGCTTTTTCAAACTCCCCATATCTTTTACGCATTTCGTTCAGGTACTTATCTACAGTTTCTTCAGTAACGCCGATGGTGTATTGATTCACGGAGATGCTTTCGGAAATGTCCACTGTAAATTCTGGTGCCAGGGCAATGTCAAAGTAAAACGCAAAATTAGTTTCTGTGTCCAGGTCTACGGGTTTGTTTTTTTCTTCATTGGGAAGTGGAGCGGCGAGGATTTCAATTTTGTTTTCATCGAGAAATTTATACAGACCATCGCTGTATTCCTTGTTAACGACGTCATAGATAACAGCTTTACCGTACATTTTTTTAATCATTCCGAAAGGTACTTTTCCCGGACGAAATCCGGGCATATTGGCTTTTCGCTGGTAATCTTTCAGTTGTTTGTCAACTTTTTCCTGGTAATCTGCCGGCTGGAGTTCAATCTGTATTGTTGCGGTCAGGTCTCCGGTCTTCTCCTGTGTGATGTTCATTTGTAAGGTTTTATTTTAAGTTCTATATTCTGTGCGGATGAAGGGACTCGAACCCCCACTCCTTTCGGAACCAGATCCTAAGTCTGGCGCGGCTACCAATTACGCCACATCCGCAATTTTTTTGCAAAGATACATTTTTATTTTGTGATAAACAGTGTTTACTTTCTCCTGATTTCAGCACCGATATTTCTGAGTCTTTCGTCAATATTTTGATACCCTCGGTCAATTTGTTCAATATTATGGATTGTGCTCTTGCCTTCTGCCGACAGTGCGGCTATCAGCAATGCTACTCCGGCCCTAATGTCGGGCGATGTCATAGAGATGCCCCGTAGTGGGTACTGGCGGGCGAGACCAATTACTGTTGCACGGTGAGGGTCGCACAATATGATTTTTGCCCCCATATCTATAAGTTTATCAACAAAGAACAAACGGCTTTCAAACATTTTTTGATGAATGAGCACGCTACCCTTAGCCTGCGTGGCCACTACCAGTGCCACACTGATAAGGTCAGGGGTGAAGCCCGGCCAGGGGGCATCGGAAATTGTAAGTATGGAGCCGTCGATATAATTTTCTATTTCGTATATGTCCTGTGCCGGAACAAAAATATCGTCACCCAGGAGTTCAAAATGTATTCCCATCCGTTTGAATACATCGGGTATTATACCCAGATGTTCATACCTGACATTCTTTATCCTTAACTCCGATTTTGTCATGGCGGCAAGGCCTATAAAACTTCCCACTTCTATCATGTCGGGCAACAGTTTGTGTTCACAACCGTGCAGTTCTTTCACACCTTCAATGGTAAGCAGGTTAGAACGTATGCCGCTAATTTTTGCGCCCATATTATTCAGCATGGTGCAAAGCTGTACGATATAGGGCTCACATGCGGCATTAAAAATGCTTGTCGTTCCTTCGGCCAGTACTGCCCCCATGATGATGTTGGCAGTACCGGTTACCGAGGCTTCATCGAGCAGCATACTACAGCCTGTCAATTTTGCTGCGCTGATTTTATAAATATTATGCTTGTAGTTATAATCGAATTTTGCTCCCAGTTTTTCAAAACCTATGATGTGTGTATCGAGGCGGCGGCGGCCTATCTTATCGCCACCGGGTTTAGGCATATATGCTTTGCCAAAACGAGCCAGCAAAGGGCCTATCAGCATTACCGAGCCGCGCAGGCTGGTGGCTTTTGCAAGAAATTGTTCCGATGTGATGTAATCCAGATTAATATTATCTGCTCTGAAAGAATAAATACCTTCGGCTGTTTTATTCACTTCAACCCCCAGACCGGCGAGCAAATCAATCAGTTTATTAACGTCATTGATATTTGGCACATTACTAATAGTAACTTTTCCGGAGGTTAGCACAGTGGCACACAATACCTGCAGGGCTTCGTTTTTGGCTCCCTGCGGGATGATATCGCCTTTTAGGCTTATTCCTCCGTTTATTTCAAATGATTTCATGGCTCTCAAAATTATGTGGCTGCTAAATTAAAACCAAAATATATAAAATAAACAACACAGGTGTATTTTTTATTCACAAAACACGCCCGTTTTCTTAAAAATTACTTAATCCACAGCGCTACGATATAACAAATGAATTAAATACCCAATGGTATGGCTCCGGCTTGCTTTATCAGGCCATCATAGCAGCAAGCGCTATGGAATACATTTTTGTTTTTTCGCTGTCGCCGCGTGAAGTTAAGATAGCCGGAACTTTTGCACCTACCACGACAGCTCCCAGTTCAGCGCCGGCAAGCTTTGTGTTGGCTTTGAAAAAAACATTCCCAGATTCAATATTAGGAAATAATATACCGTCAGCATCTCCTGCCACAGGGCTTTTCAGTTTTTTTATCTGTACACTTTCCATGTCAATGCAAACATCCATGGCGAGGGGGCCGTCAACTGTGCCGCCTTTAATTTGGCCGCGGTCAGCCATTTTCGACAGTATGGCGGCATCTATGCAGGCTGGCATGCTTAGGGAAACCTGTTCGGTGGCTGCCAGAACGGCAATTTTTGGATTATCAATCCCCAGAGCATGGGCAGTTTGAATGATGAAGTTTAAAATTGCAATCTTTTGTTTCAGGTCAGGAAGAGGTATGATGGCAACATCACTTACAATAAGAAGCTTGGGATACCTTGGGGTCTCAATCACGGTAACATGGCTGAGAGTAGCATTGGAGTTTACCATCAGTCCTTTTTCCTTGTTGAGAATAGCTCTCATGTACTTATCTGAGCTGACTAACCCTTTCATCAGTATTTTTCCTTCTCCGGAATTGATAAGTTCCACAGCTTTCTCAGCTGCTTTCATTTCATCGGCTTCCTGAACGATTTTAAATTTATTAATTTTAATATTCATCTCCTTGCATACGTCTTCAATGGTTTTTTTATCCCCCACAAGAGTGGCTTCCACAAGTCCAAGGTCAATAGCTTTGCTGATAGCTCCTATCGTATGTGAGTCGTTGGCATATGCTGCCACTAGGCGTTTGCTTTCCCTGCTTTTCAAAATTTCAAGCATTTGTTCCAGTCTGGTAATCTGCATTAAATACTCCTTTCTTTTAGTTTTTTTTGTATTATTATTTTGTGTAAAAATCAATCATCTTTTCAATGGCAAGGGTACAAACCCTGCAAAAATTGTCCACGGAAATGGACTTCATGGTACAGTCGTAAGATGGGCGGTAAACGCCTTTGGTAACATAACCTCCGCCTTCAAAAACCCCGACTTTGTTTTTGTATTTCGGGTCGTTGGGTGTAGGTATCGGCGTATCCTTGTCAACAAGGATTTTCCATTTGGAATCAAAGTCAACCAGCGTTGTGAGGTTAGGATCAGGAGGTTCTACGTCCAAAGGATAAAAGTCGTTGTATGAAGTTTCTGAATCATAATATTCGTCACCCAGCCCTGCAAAGGAATGCCCGAATTCATGTGTGAAAATATACTCAGCATAGGGGTTATTGTTTACACTGAAAGCGTAATGATTATAAATAGCCCCGCCACCATACTTGGAAGTGTTTGCAATAATGTAAATCTGGTCGTAGGGTGCATTGGAAGCTACGTTCCTCAAAGCTTTATTTTCGGAGGTCATCAGGTACCTGTCAAGGTCAAATGTATAAAACCTTGAGCCTACCAGAGTATTTTTCCAGATTCCCTGCCCCGGGACATCACTTCCCGATTCTTTGGAAGGCGCCTTGATGGCCCAGATATTAAATTTGTTTTTATTTTGTTTGTATGGACTGGCGTTAAAAAGGTAGGTGGCAAAGGTGTTGGCATCTTGTATAAACTTATCCATTTCGGAAGAAGTATAACCTTCAGGAATTACAACGATATCAACTTTAGCAGCTGGATCACCGGATTGAAGTATCGTTGTTTTTGGATATTCCTGCCTGCGTTCTTTTACAATAAAGTAATTTTTAGGGTCAACAATATATTCAAATTTCTTTTCATAAATACCCTTTCTGTTGCGGGAATGAAATTCACATTTTACCTTTTTTTTAGGGAAAGGTATGGTAACAGTTTCAGAAAAAGTCCTGTAAGTTGTTTTTGCTTCGTTGGTGGTTTGCCATTCCTGGAACAATGTATTGTAAGAATAGGAGTAAATCAGGGTGTTTTTTTCAGTATCATAAACCAACAACTTGTATTTTCCATAATTGAAAATATCCAGCAGGTTCACTTTTGAGCCGCCCCAATATGGTTCCTCTATCAGTTCATCAATTGAATATATTTCCATGGTGTTGTTTCCTGTGTGATAATAATCGATGCGGAGGGTTTTGTTTTCAAAATAATCATCAAAACCTGCCTGTAAATTCAGGCCAATGACACAGAGCACAGAAAAAAATAATGTTTTCATAAAATTGGCTTTTAATCAAAATGCGAAATAAATAATTTTATTGTGCAAAATACATTTTTTTTGAAAAATCAACTCATATGTGATAAGTCTTAATAAAATTTTTGTTTAAATATTATTGACTTTTGTATGATTTTGTATTATTTTTGTTTTTTTTTAGTATAAATTAAATACAATTTTATGAATACAATGACGATCATTGCCTATTTATTAGCTTTAGTAGGCGTAATTATTGGCTTTATGGGCTTGATAATAATTATAAAGGGGTTTGCAGATAAAAGCAATAAGAAAATACATCTTGGAACGATACTGGTATGTATCACACTTGCCATAGCTGTTACAGGTGGATTTTGCGCAGCAAGACATGCAATTAAATTTGTACGTTATCATGCTTCTGAGTGTCAAAAAGGCCAAATGGATTTCAACAAATGCTGCGGGTTTAAGTTTAATCACAAAGGAATGTGCGCTTCAGGAGACACAACAATTACAAGTGATTCAACATGTGTAAAAGTAATTGTTGAAAAAACTTGCGTCAAGGAAGGCGAAAAATCTCCTTGTCCGCATCATAATAAATAATTCGGTTTCATCCGGGTTAAAAATAGCATTGCATTGTTGCTAATGCATCACCATTATTTTTCTTGTTTCTTTAAAGTTGCCCGAACGTATGGATAAAAAGTATGTACCGGCTTGTAATTCGGTTACATCCAGCCGCAGCATACGCTCATTAAGGTTTTTTTCATCTACCGCCATCACTTCTTTGCCTAAAATATCATACAAACGTATCTGCGCAGAAGAATTTTTGGCTTGGCACATTTGTATGTAAATGTAATCCACAGCGGGATTGGGAAAAACGATGGCTTTGGTAATTTCTTTTTCTTCCACCACGGTGGTTGTTCCGAACAAATAAAACTTATGCGGGTCGGGTTCTCCTATCAGCGGGTGTGTTTCGTTGCGCGGCGACTGGTCGGAGGCGTGGATATAATAGGCTATGGTGTCGCCGTTTTGCTGCTGAGGAATTTCGGCTGTCCAACTGTTGCCCGAAGTGTTGGTCATGTTTATTTTTATCCAGGAGCTCCAGAAACCGTGAAAAACTCTGTACTTTACATATACTGAATCGGGGATAATGTTGCTACCGCTTAAAGCGAATATTTCGGTATTTATGACATGTGCCTGTAGAGGCTTTTGGCCCAGCAATGGATAATGCTTTATGTACAACATGCCTTTATCTGCTATCTCGTGGGTGCGACAGTGCAGGGCATCGGTGGATTGCCAAGATGCAGTTGAAGCTAAGAAGCCTAAGACTTCATAGCCTGGCATGGCATTTTGGTAAACTTCTAATGCAGAATTATCGTATGTTGTGTTAGAACCACCTTTTATAGGCACTAATACTTTCTTGTTTAAAATCAAAGAGTTTGTATAAGGTTGACCACTCGGCTCATAAACCCTGTAAACCTTATATTTGTTTCCAAAAGAAGAAGTTTCGTTTGCCCAGTAAGCCGCCATGGCTTCGTAATCGCTATAATGAGAATTGCTTGTAGGTACAGATGCAATCAATATTTTATCCACATCCAGAAACTTACCCCAGCAGTCTATATGTTTTATATAATCAGCCAAAGGGTCTGCAGTGATATAGTTCCTTTTAATACCCATATATTGACTAAACATTGTGTCAATCTGGGCATGATTAAGAGTTTGATTTTCTTCTTCAACTAAATCAGTCATAGCTGCTACTTCAATTCCGTCACACATATAATTACCACCGGTGTGAAAGATGTTCATGCCGTACAAAGGCATTCCTATATATGTTGCTATAGCTCTTGGAATGGTGTCATCTGTTGGGCGATCTCTGTTGTAAGGGAAATCTATTATGGCAACAGTATTATCATTTGTCATTATAAACCATGGACCGTAATCTCTTGTCCAATACGAGTTAAGAGGTCTAATCAAAAACTGACAGTTAGCTAGGTTTACTCCGTTTGAATTATAATTATTTGTTACGGTGGTTTGTTGAAATGAAGAAGTAACAACGGTAATAACTTTGCAATCTTGAGACATTTCTTCGATTAGCGAATATGGGATGCCGAAATTGCCTGGGTAACTCACCAACACTGCCTGTGCGGGTTCCCATTCGGCTATGGGGCGTACCGTGCCGGTGGGCGGAGGTGTTTGGGTAAAGGCCTTGTTGTCTTTCAGCGGTGCATACAGCTCAGCCGAGTCGAGCATGTGGTATTTTGCCTGAAATTCATAAGGTACATTGCCAACATGTTGTGCGTAAGTATAAAGTGTAAAACAAAAATAACAGGATAAAATGGTAATAATACGTTGCATACTTATGTTTTTTACAAATATAAAAAAATATTTTTTTACTGTTTTACGCTGTGATGTTTTTAACTTTATATTAAGAAACTGCTTTTTGATATTAAAACAAATAGGATTAGTTTTGTAGATTTTACTATACATATAACGTAATCTTAAATGAAAAATCTTGTTGCACTGGGTTACAAAAAAAGGAAGTTAATACTGGCGCTTATCGCTCTAGCGATAATCCTGCGTTTCATCTTTCTGAACCTATACAACTGGCAACATGGCAATACCGGCTACAGCGGGGTGCAATACCTTGTGGATTCATTTCGTTACATAGAAGGCGCCGAAGCATTGTTGGACGGCGGAAGCCTTGATTATAAACAGCAGCAGTTTGCAGGTTACATTGCCCTGATAGTTTTTGCAAAAATAACAGGTGCAGGGGTTTATATCGTGGTATGGTTGCAAATTCTTATGGCTCTTTTGTCCGCATATTTTCTTTATAAACTTGTGTTATCGTTTAGCGGAAGCCGTTTTGCCGGATTTACAGCTTCGGGTTTTTACCTTGCAAATCCTTTCATCACGCAGTGGCATCTGTACATTATGACAGAATCGTTATACACGTCCATGTTGATAATTACGGTTTTTCTGCTTTACAAAGCTCTGGAGAAAAAGACCATTCGGACATATATTTCCGCCATAATTTCCCTGCTCATCATCCTTTCCATCAGGCCAAATGCATGGGTGTTGCTACCGCTGACCCTGACTTTTGGCATCCATGCATATTTAAAAAGGGCGTGGATTAAATCGCTCGTATCCATGTTTGTGACAACCTTGTTTGTTGTTATTGTTACACACCTCCCTTTTACAAATAAAGCCATAGAAAACATAGGCACGGAACATATCCGCATGAACCAGGTGTTTCTGAACGGCGAAGTGATACCCAACTGTCCTGAGCTAAGAGTAAATATGCCGGTAGATAATGCTTTGGCAGGAGATAACTGGAAAAAAAGTTATCTTTATATTTTACAAAACCCTTTGCCCTGCATCAAACTTGCAATTAAAAGGGTTGTTACCGAACTTCTTCAGATAAACCGTTCATGGCTTAGCGTAAAGTATAAACTGAGGTTGTACCTATGGCTTTTCCCGGCTTACATTTTTGCATTAATTGGAGGATGGTACTTCAGAAAAAACAAAGCCGTAAAAATAATTTTTTGGGTAGTAATTATGCACCTTATGATAATTGCTCTTACCTTTGCCGACTATGAAGGGCGTTTTCTGAATTATTTTTTGCCATTAATATATGCCTGCACTGGTTGTGGTGTAGCCATAGTCATAAATAAAATCCTGAAGAAACAACAAAGTACCGGATAAAATACAGAGGCTGAAAAGCTGCGAACTATGAAAATATTATTGATAAGCCCGGGCACTCCCGACGAAATTGACAACAAAATTATCAGGCAGATACCTTACCTTTTTGCCAAAGCCAACAATGCACCTCATGCGGTAGCCACCATAGCCGCCCTCACACCACCTGAGCATGAAGTTAGCATACGGGATGAATACATGCATGGCCCTGTTGAAGAGTTTCTGCCAGGTAAAAGTTACGACATCATAGGTATATCTGTTACTTCCAACCAACTAAAACGCAGCCTGCAGATTGCAGCTGCATGTAAAAAATACTGCCCTTCAGCCATCGTGGTGGCAGGAGGTATCGGTGTGGAAACGCTGATTTATAAAAACAAAGAACATATTGATGTGGTGTTTCACGGAGAAGCGGAAGACACCTGGCCACGCTTTCTGAATGATGTCAAAAATCGTAATTATCAGAATGTTTACAGGAGCATCATAAAACCCGACCTTACAAAATCACCGCCGCCGCGATGGGAACTATTGGGCAAAGACATAATATCATACAACAATGTATTACTGCAAACTACAAGAGGATGCCCCTTCGACTGCAGTTTCTGCGATGTGATATACACATATGGCCGCAAACCCCGCAGCAAAACAATCCCTCAGGTGCTCGAAGAAATAAAAAGGTTGCAGAAACTGGGAGTGGACATCATTTTTATTGCCGACGACAATTTTGCCGGTGACCGTATATATGTGAAAAAACTGCTGAGGCAGATGATAGCGCTGAATAAAACATTTAAAATCCCTGTGGGATTCTTTACTCAGATTGATATCACCATCGCCGGCGATGAAGAACTGCTGAAGCTGTTGGCCGACGCCAACTTCATGGTGCTGATGATAGGCATAGAATCGGTGAATATTGAGTCGCTGAAAGATATGAACAAAAAACAAAACCTTGTTCTCCAGCTCGATGACGCGGTGTGCAAGATACAGTCCTATGGGATGGTGATACTTGCACACATGATTATTGGCGCCGATTCTGATAACAAAGATATTTTCCGGCTGACGGCTGAGTTTATTCAGCGTAACAATATTGTTTTTCATATTTGTCATCCACTGGCGGCACCCCCGGGCACAAAAATGTGGTATGAATACAAAAGACAGGGGAGGCTGGTAACTACCGAACATCAGGATGCCAGCGACAAACTTGATATTATCACAAACATTATCCCGAAACAAATGTCGCGCATAGAGCTTCTGGAAGGCCTGGCAGCGTATTGGGATGATATTTACAAACCGGAGAAGTTTCGGGAAAGAGCTATTGGCTTCCTGAAGGGCATCACCTACAAACCCGCAGTAAGAACCTCAGGACTCAGGCTGATGTGGCATATGCGCAAAATGGTTGCTGGAGTTTTTGTTTACTTTTTCTTCAGGGCAGAAAAGATGCACCGCAAAACTTTCATAAAAATTGTCTCTCATTTTAAGACAAGGTTGCCCCGGATGATGGAAAAAATTATATTTACATACACCATTTATCTGATTGATTCCAAGCGCTCGGCTTATGATGCAGCAGTAGCAAGGGAAATGGCTGCCTGGGAAAGGGAAAATCCAAGTATGGTAACAAAAGATACCTGCAGCATTCCCGTTCCGGATAATATCAGGAAGCACGCAGCTTCGCTGATTGATGAAATTTACAAGTCTCTGCGGCAACATACTGCAGATAAAGAAACCATATACCATGCTGCTGTGGATGTGCTGATGGATTTTAGCGACCGTTTCGGCAATAATTTTGTGGAGCTGGATGAGTTTTACAGGGAACAGCTGAAAATTGGCTGCGAAAGCATGGCCGAAAAGATAAAACTCTCTGACAGAGTTTCAGGGGTTTCCCTGCCGGAAAAGCAACCCACGGGTTTTTCCCGCGAAATTATGGATGCCCTTGATAATGCGGTAAGGTATCGGAATATTTACGGATAATATTTACATGCAACAGGCTTACACGCCTAAAGATGTAGCGGAATCAATTGTTTTTAGGGGTTTTTGTTTCCCCGGGAGGCGTTTTCTGAGTTTTCCTTTTAATAGTACTTGTCTTTTTGCTAACGGTTTGTGACTTTTTCTTAGCTGCTAATTCTACTTCTTCCTGGGTCAGCCCTTTGATAAATTTTTTTGTTTCAACAACAGAGCCGTCTCCGGCATAGGTAATCCAGTCGCCGTCTCTGAGTCCGTCTTTATATTCTCCCTGTAATTTCAACTTGCCTTTAGAATTGTAATATTTCCAAAACCCCTCTCTCTTTCCCTTATTATAAAAGCCTTCACTTTTGGTTTCGTTGTTTACAGGGTAATAGGTAATCCATTTGCCGTTTTTTTTACCGTTCTCATAGAAACCTTCGCTTATCAGCAGGCCGCTATAGGAATATCGCCTGTATTCCCCGTCACGCTTTCCGTTGAAGTAATTAGATTCTTCAATGACAGTTCCCGTGGATGTTGAGCGTCGGGTACAGGACCCGTGTTTTACGTTGTTTTGAAAAGTAACTTCCATAAATAATATTCCGTCACGAGTGAAATATTTCCACAAGCCCTGTTTATGTCCCAGACTGTCAATTTTATTTCTGTGTTTCTCAGAAATTCTGGAATACTGTGGACGTATTAATATCTCTTCCTGCGCCATAAGGAGAAGCGGAGAAAATAAAAAAATCAGGATAAGAAATTTAGAAATAAAATGTTTCAATTCCCTTATTTATTTCATTTCAAAAATAATAAAAAAAATTATTAGCCTTATAAATAAGTTTAATACGAAATTATTAACATAAAGGTTTGTTTTTTTAAGAATAAAATATGTCAGGTCAATATGTAGAGCTTGGAGGGGTTGAAATGAATAGAGTAAGTTGTTTATAATTGAATTAAGGTTCGGTTCCTATGGAGTAACAGCTTGCTTGTTTTACTCATCTTATAAATATCCGACACTTCCGGCACCGAATTGCCGTGTATTTTTTTGTTGTATTGACTTCGTAAAAGTCAGATATTTATAAAAGCAAAACAAATAATACTTTACCCGACTATAGCGTTGTCGCATATATTCACTGAGTCAGTGTCCGAAATTATGCCGGTATTTTTGGTAATTGAAAAGATTGAACGCTATTTTTTTAAAGGGTATTTTTTGTCAAGATATATCCAGAACAAAGGCTTGTATCCTTTTAACTCTCCATCTTCAGAATATTGTGCAACAGCAGGGGCTATTCCCACTACTTTCTTTTCCATCAAAAAGTTCTTTTCATCAAAATACCATTCTTCAAGAAATGTAAGCCTGTGAATGTCTTTTCGCTCCAGTTTTACGTTTATGATGGTGTCTTTTTCATCGTAGGGAGGCACAGAAGAAGGCATCAGGAGAGTATCTGACCTGCTGAAAATATGGCCAATATGTTTTTTACTTAATTCTGAGTTATCAATGTAATCGTAAGCTTTAACCTTCCCTTCGGCAACGGCATCAAGCAGGAGATTGACGAATTTTTCTCTTTTCGGGCCTTCGAGGTTTTCTTTCCACCAGTCGGTTTCTTCTTCATAAGGGCATTTTATAAATACGGGGTATTGTATTCGTTCAGTTAGTATTGTTTTATTGTCATGGGAATTGTTATTGTTACATGAAACAATAAAAAACAATATTCCCAAAAGGGGTAATAAAAAATAAATACGTTTCATGTCGAGAGTAATTATTGGTTATTTTCAAACATTTTGTCAATGATGTTTTGATACTTCTTAACAATATATTCACGTTTTATTTTCAGAGTGGGTGTCAGTTCTCCTGAAAAAACCGACCATTCAGAATCCATTATTTCCCAACGTTTGATTTGCTCGGTGTCTCCGAAAAAGGAGTTGTAAAAACTCACTTCTTTTGCAAATTTCTTTTTTACATCGGGATGGTTTATCATTTCTGTGTTGGTGGTATAAACAATGTTTTTGTTTTCACACCAGGATTTCAGGTCATTAAAGTCAGGAACCAAAAGTGCCGCGGCAAATTTTTGGTTTTCACCCAGTACAATCAAAGTATCAATCATAGGGGATTCTTTGAATTTATCTTCAATCTGTCCCGGGTTGATATATTTCCCAAAAGATGTTTTAAATATTTCTTTTTTCCTGCCGGTAATGCGCAGCTGTCCTTTTTCTTCAATTTGTCCCAGGTCACCGGTATGAAACCATCCATCAGTATCAATAACTTCTTTTGTATATACTTCATCTTTATAGTAGCCTTTCATTAATCCCGGGCCTTTGCATAATATTTCTCCGTCTTCAGCAATTTCTACCTGCACGCCTCTCAGGGGTTTTCCTACCGTGCCGAATTTTACGCCATCTTTATCCACAAAGCTGTTCACAGCGATGACCGGAGAGGTTTCTGTTAACCCGTAACCTTCGAGAACGGGAATCCGCGCAGCCCAGAAAATTCTGGCAAGCCTTGCCTGTAAAGCTGCCGCCCCGGAAACAACCAACTTAATATTTCCGCCGAATACAGCCCTCCATTTGCTGAAGATAAGGACATTGGCAACTTTCAGTTTTAATTTATACCAGAAGCTATGGCAGGTTTCGAGTTCATATTTTGAGCCAACTTCCAGAGCCCAGAAGAATAATCTCTTTTTAACAGGGGAAAGCTTTCGCCCCGCTTTTACAATCCTGTCATAAATTTTTTCAAGCAGGCGGGGAACGCATGAAATAATGGCCGGTTTCACTTCTTTCATATTGTCTGCTATCGTCCCCAGGTTTTCGGCATAATAAATTGAAACTCCAAGATATTGGTAGAGGTAATTCAGCATACGTTCATAAACATGGCATAACGGCAGGAAACTGAGGGCATTGTCGGTAGGCCCAATAGGAGGAATATATGAAACAGCAATAAAATTACTGATAATGTTTGCGTGCGACAGCATCACACCCTTGGGGACACCGGTGGTGCCGGAAGTGTAAATTATTGTAGCGATATCATCCGTTTTAATAGAATCTTTTATTTCTGTTACCGTTTCTTTTGCTGGATTTTGCCAACCCAAACGAATCAACTCATTCAGATGTTTGCATCCGTGCAGGTTTTTAAAAGTATAAATTTCTTTTAGAGACGGTACTTCTGAAGCGATGCTTTCAATTTTTTTGAAGAGGTCTTCTCCGGCAACAAATACATATTTTACTTCAGCATGGTTTAGTATGTATTTATAATCAGACTCAGTGATGTTCGGGTATATCGGGACATGTATAGCTCCACAAAGCATGATGCCCATGTCAAGAAAATTCCATTCGGGCCTGTTGAAAGTGATGGTGGCAATCTTGTCACCTTTTTTAACTCCAAGATTAATAAATCCGTAAGCTATGTAATTGGATATTTCTATGTACGACTTAGTACTGTATTTTATCCATTCACCATCTTCTTTTCCAGCCAGAGCATCATCTTTGGGAAATTTTTGGGCATATGTTTCAAGCAAATCAAAAATACGTGTTATTTCCATAAACTTAAGATTTTATTTAGTTTTCATTTTAGTTATGTGTCTGATTTTAAATCAGTTTGATAAAAAAAGAAAACAAAGTTAATTAAATTTATATTTCCTTAATAATTTTTTTAGGTTTGTTAACAAAACAATATTTTCTGCATATTTATTTTTTTAACAAATGTGTAGTGTTTGCCTGAGATGTTGGCATAATGAGCAGGTCGTTCACATTGACGTGTGCTGGCAGGGATGCTACAAAATACACAGCACCTGCAATATCGTCTCCTGTCAATGGTGTAAATCCCTCATATGCTTTTTTTGCTTTCACTTTATCTCCTTTAAATCTGACTTCGGAGAACTCTGTTTGTGCTGCACCCGGGGCAATCTGACTCACTTTGATATTATGTTCCAGTAAGTCTATCCTCATGGACTTAGTGAGAGAATCAACAGCTGCCTTGGTAGCACAGTAAACATTTCCATTAAGATAACTTTCTTTACCGGCAATGGAACCAATGTTGATGATGTGGCCTTTTTTTCGATGTATCATTCCCGGAATGATGCAACGGCTGACGTAGAGTAACCCTTTTATATTAGTATCTATCATTTGTGTCCAGTCGTCAATTTTGCCTTCGTTTATAGGCTCAAGGCCTGCGGCGAGCCCAGCATTGTTGATGAGAATGTCAATACTTTTCCATTGTGCAGGTATTTTTTTAATGGCCAGAGCCACCTCATCATAGTTTCTGACATCAAAATTTAATACCAAAACTTCAGCATCGTATTTTTTCTTTAATGAAGCGGCCAGCGATTTTAACAACTCCAGCCTTCTGCCTGTAACTATGACTTTAAAATTATTTTGTGCGAAAATAGTGGCGCATGCTTTGCCGATGCCTGAACTGGCGCCTGTAACTATTACAGTTTTTTTCTTAGTTGCCATGATTTTTTGTTTTAAAATTAAATAAATATCGGATACCTCCCGTCACCCAAGCACCAGGCATCTGAATATTGCCGAAATCATAATACCTGGTGTTGAAAATGTTGTTGCATGCCACAAAAATATCAAAATTCAGCGGACGCCAGAAAACTTTGGCATCCCCGACTAGAAATACCGCATAACTTTTTTCGCCTCCTGTCGCAAAATCGGTGTAACTGCCGTTTCTGTCCTGCAAAAGCAGCGTCAGGTTGAAGCCAAGGGATTTATAGATTTTTACATCTGTGCTCAGTGTGAGCTTGTGTTTCAAATAATCCATAACATAATATGAAATCAAATCCCCGCTTTTTTTATACGAATCTATATATGAATATGATAAACGCAATGTCTGCAGAAAACATTTCTTGATATTGAAATCTTCAAAATTTATATTTATGATTGCTTCAGCACCCCATGTGTGCAGCTCTGTGATATTTGAGCTTTCCCAAATGCTTGAATCCGGCTCCTTTACCCAGTCAATGATATTTTTGCCATAACGGTAAAATCCGGTAATATTTATTTGAAGCCCTTTATTTTTATAATTCAGCCCGCCTTCTGCCTGATAGGCTTTTTCGGACATTAATTCGGGATTGGCACGGTTTACAGGGCTCTGGTAATATAGCTCGGTAAAACTTGGTGCACGTAATGATTTGTTGGCAGAAAAGAAAACTTTTAACTTCGGGCTGATGTTAGCCATAAAATCAAAGCCGGGACAAAAATCGAAACCGAATTTGTTATTATAATTCAGCAAAATACCGAAAGTGAAGCTTGTCCTTTTTTTACTTAAAGTTTGGTTTATAGATACATTAAATGTATTTCGTGAAGATTTATTTGTAAAAAAGCCGTTTTTGTCCCAGATATCTTTTATGGTATCAGAAGTTGTTTCCCCTAAAACATTGCTGTTGATTATTTCATTATAAAACTCGCCGCGTATGTTGGTTTTACCAAGTATTGGATAAAAACTCATTTCAACACTGCCTCCTTTAACTTCTGTAAGATGGTAATTGTGATTTATATACCATACCGGAGCATCTTCCCTGAAAAGCTGAAAGCGGTCATGATGCAGTTGCAAATACCCATTGATAATCAGGTTTGTTTTTTTGCTGTATGAATAGGTGATTGCCATGAGTCCTGATTTTGTTTTTTCATACTGCTCGGGATATTTAAAGGAGTAAAAGCTGTTGGCGCCAAAGGCCTTATCCTGATATCCTGCCTGCAGAGCGAAGCTGCTGTTTTTGAATTTGAAACTCCCTCTGTAAAATCCTTTCCAGACATTGAAATCAGTGTTTGTTGTGTACCCTAAACATTGTTTGTAATTAAAAGAAAAAAAATTATTGCTGTTTTTTGAATTGATATTTGAAGAAATATTTCCGTCGATTAACCCATACATACCGCCGGAAGCCGATACGCTGACAAAACTTTCATCATAATCGGAAGTAATGATGTTTATCACCCCACTGAAAGCGCCCGGGCCAAAAAGCCGTGCTCCCGAACCTTTCATGATTTCGATGCGTTTTACTTTGCTGATTTCTATAGGAATATCCAGGTTGTGGTGGCCTGTCTGGGGGTTATTGACACGTATTCCGTTGAGCAGGATAAGTGTCTGCTCAAATGAACCTCCGTCAATGCTGACATCAGCCTGAACTTCATTTGCTCCGCGGGAGCGGATATCGGTAGCAGTCAAATAATTTAACAATTCGGGAAGGGTAGCAACGGGTAGTTTACTGATATCTTCAGCCTGTATCACCTGAACATTTCTGATGCCTCCGGGGTCAATAAATGCAATCTTATCAGCATGAATCAATACTTCTTTAATAAATAAAGTATCTGTCTGGCAGAATGTATTTATTGAAAATATCAAAGTGAAAAATGTGAAAAAAAACACTTTTCTCATGAGGCGAATTTCCTTAAAAAAGGTAAATGCATAAATACTTTTTCTTTGTCAAGCAAATGAAATAAAAATATCAGCAAAAAAGGCAAAGCAGGGGCTTTATATCTGACCATAGCCCCGATAACAGGTGTGGTAATGCCTGTCAGAATGAATGTCCCCGTCACAATTATAAAGCAAAATATCAAAATAGATTTATTTGCCTCTTTAAACCGGGCAAAAACTAAACAAAAAATTATTAAAAATAAAATAACCATATTTTCGATGGCTGCAAATATCATTATCAACGAATGAGCTTCAAAGATGTATGGTCTGATGAGTGTATTATAAAACGAAACGGGTGCCTGCAGAATCATATCGCTTAACTCCGGTTTTAAAAGCTTATCGCTGGTTAAGCTGCCTGAATTCATTTCTTTAGCCAGCCCCACAAAATCATTTTGTTTTTGAGCAATTATCTGAACGGCATTATATCCCGGAAAGATATGATGAATATTAATTCCAGCCAATATTATGATTCCGATAAATAAGGCATACTTTAAATAGCAGCGGTAAGAATTATCTTTTCTGCACCATAAATAACCAAACAACAAGGGTGAGACGATAATGAAAATATAAAATTTAGTATGTATCAACAAAAACATAGCTGCATGAAAAATGATAAGATTGATAATAAGTTTTTTTCGTATTCCGATGCATTTTAAAGTATAGAGTAAAATCCCGAGTCCAAAAAGAAGTATGCCTTCTTTTAATACGCCGGAACCCCAAAATAACACAGAGGGAATCAGGAAAACCGCAATAAAAAGCAAATGTCTCTTATTTATAAAGTGCGGTAAAAAAAATTTATAAATTCCTACCAGGCCCGTGAGCGACAAAAAGCACATAAAAACCGTATGAACGTTATAGTATCCGAAAGAAAAAATTCTCAAAACTGCATTCAGGCGTATGATGGTGTGACTGTCGTTGTAGATATTGCTTTCAAACACCCGGAACCAATTGTTCATCTGGTGGTAGTAATTATTAAAGTACGGGGTGTCGTTTTGGATGCTGAAAAGCATTTTGAAAAAGTCAATGGGTTTGTTCCACAGAGCGTCATACATTATTTTACTATCATCAAAATACTTGAAAATATCCGCGGTAGCCCGGTCAGTGTAATAGTAGGTGTACAAAAAATACATGCCCACACCGGCTGCCAGCTTGATTAAAAAAACTACAATCAGCCAATATGCTTTTATTCCTTCCAATTTGAAAAAAGGAATTTTCCAAATAAGAAAAATTATGAAAAGTGTGTATAATAGCGTAAGTAGTATCTCCAATTTCTTCAGAAATTAATCAACAAAGATAATTTTTTTGAAACTATTCAGTATTTTGAGTTTATGGTAAATATTAATTACTTGAGTTTTGCATAATTTCTTTAGGTCACACAGAGCCGGACACAGCGCTGCGTTGAGGGTTGAGTCCGTGTCGAAGTTTGACATACAACGGTCGTCTTCGACAATCTTCTCCTTCCCTGCCTTGCCGGCAGGCAGGCACTTTCGTTTCAGGAGAAGCTGCTCTGACTGACCGTGGTTTTGTTCTTTTTGACTATATGTAAAAAAGTTATTTTTCATTTAGTTAGTGTCTTTACAATTCATTATTGACAGGTATTTGACAGTTTAATTTTTTATGCAAAACTTCAGTTAATTATTTTTTTTTAGGGTAATAATAAGAGTTTTATATCAAAGTGCTTCATTTAAATTTAATTCGATGAGGTTTGTTTAGAATTTATTTAAACATATCCATAAAAAAAATCAGCGTATCTTTTTCAGTAATGATATTTTTTTACTTTTGCAGAGATACAATCTATTATCGGCGATGAAAAAAGACAAATCAGAAAAGAAGGTAACTCTGGAGACGGCTCAGATGCTCGGCCTTAATGAGGAAGAGTTTAAGAAGATAAAAGAAATATTGGGCCGTATGCCGAATTTTAATGAGCTCAGCGTGTTTTCGGTGATGTGGTCGGAACATTGTTCCTATAAGAATTCCATTTTCTGGCTGAAAAAACTTCCCAAGGAAGGGCCGCAGATGCTTGCCAAAGCCGGCGAAGAAAATGCCGGCATGGTGGATATCGGAAACGGTATGGCCTGCGTGTTTAAAATTGAATCACATAACCATCCTTCGGCTGTGGAACCTTACCAGGGGGCTGCCACGGGTGTCGGAGGTATCAACCGCGACATTTTTACCATGGGAGCCAGGCCTATAGCCCAGCTTAATTCCTTGCGATTTGGTAACCTGGCTCTTGACCGTACCAAACGCCTTGTGAAAGGGGTGGTAAAAGGAATTGGCGACTATGGCAATGCTTTTGGTGTGCCTGTTGTAGCAGGAGAAACCAATTTTGACGAATGTTATAATCAGAATATTCTTGTGAATGCTATGTCGGTGGGGGTGGTGAAAGCGAGTAACACCGTTTCCGCCACATCAAAAGGTGTAGGCAATCCCATCTTTATTGTGGGCTCATCCACTGGCAAAGACGGCATACACGGCGCCACTTTTGCTTCGGAAGATATCACCGAGAACTCTGCCGAAGACCTGCCTTCAGTGCAGGTTGGCGACCCTTTTCAGGAAAAACTTTTACTGGAAGCATCGCTGGAACTGATAAAATCAGGATGTGTGGTCGGAATGCAGGATATGGGGGCTGCCGGAATCGTCTGTTCAACTTCCGAAATGTCGGAGAAAGGAGAACATGGTATGGATATTTTTCTTGACAAAGTACCCCTCAGGCAGAAAAATATGAAACCTTTTGAAATTCTCCTGTCCGAGTCGCAGGAACGTATGCTGGTAGTCATAGAAAAAGGCAGGGAAGATGTCGCCAAGAAAATTTTTGAAAAATGGGATCTCAATTGTGCAGAGATAGGCAAAGTGACCAAAGGAGGCATGCTTAACTATTATATGAACGGCGAAATTGTGGCAAAAATCCCTGCCGAATCGCTGGTGCTGGGAGGAGGCGCACCCGTGTATCAGCGTGATTATAAAGAACCGGAGTATTACAAAAAGTCAAAAAAATTTAATATCAACTCTGTTCCTGAACCTGCCGACCTGAGGCCTGTGGCCAGAATGCTGCTCGCCATCCCCAACATCTGTTCAAAAAAATGGGTGTGGGAACAGTACGACAGTATGGTGGGAACTAAAAATATGACTACTAACATGCCTGCCGATGCTGCCGCGGTAAACCTCAAAGGGACAGATAAAGCATTGGTTATGACGGTTGATTGTAATGCCCGTTATGTTTATGCAGATCCACGTATTGGAACGGAAATTGCCGTAGCGGAAGCCGCACGTAACATCGTCTGTTCGGGAGGTAAACCATTGGCAGTTACCAATTGCCTCAACTTTGGAAACCCTTATAATCCGGAAGTGTACTGGCAGTTTGTGCATGCCATCAAAGGCATGTCAAATGCCTGTAAAAAATTCGGCACTCCTGTTACAGGCGGTAATGTAAGCTTTTACAACCAGTCAAATATGGACGGAAAAGTGGTGCCGATATTTCCTACTCCGGTAATTGGCATGATAGGACTGCTGGAACATAAGAGCATGCTTATGACTATGGATTTCAAGCAGAAAGGCGATATGATATATATGCTGGGGGAAAACCGCAACGACATAAATTCCTCACAATACCTTGTGAATTATCATAAAGTGCCTTTATCGCCTCCGCCATATTTCAATATTGACAAGGAATTTATTACACATTATGTTTTGGGGGAATTGATAAGCAGCAGCCTTATCAACTCAGCGCATGATGTGTCGGAAGGCGGGCTTTTTATTGCATTGTTCGAGTGCGGAATGTTCAGAAACCTTGGTTTTGATATCACAACCGACTGTGAAATACGTGAAGATGCATTTCTTTTTGGAGAAAGCCAGGGCAGGATATTGGTGAGCGTGAGTCAGGAAAAAGAAGCGGAATTTCTTGATTTTATTGTGGATACAAGGGCCAATTGCACATTGCTGGGACACGTAACCAAAGGCGAAATGCGTGTTGACGATATTTCTTATGGCCAGGTGAAGGATGCCAAAAAAATATATGATAATGCTCTGGAAGAGTATTTAAAGTAATACCCTAATGTTGTTTTTTTACTGGAGTTTCCTCAAAATTTAATCCGGGAATAAAGATAGTTGAAAAGTGTCGGAGTTAGGTCCAATTCGTGATTTAAACTGGTTGGGCCCTGCCCTGGAATGTTTTAGTAGTTCAAATATACCGTCAGCCATTGCGTAATTAAAGAAAGTTGGCACACCAAATATCCTTTTTGAAAGGAAAAATATTTTTTGTACCATTACTTTCAATTTCAGCGGTACCCCAATGTATATACTTGTAAAATATGCAATAGCATGAACCAAAACGGTAATGTTTCGTATTGACTTGTAACTAAGAATCCTAAAATCTTCAAAATTATATGCCTGTTTGATATACCGATAGCATTTCTTTAACTAAGCGTTTTTGAGTTTTACACAAATTTTTTGAGATTGTTCCTGAAAATTTGTTACTTTGCATTTTGAAACGATGAATTGTCGTTGAGTTTGTGTCCATAGGTGTGTTGAAGTTTTTGTCAATTCTAAGATACACTTTATGGACACAACTTTTTTGAGGAACCTCATAAAAACGAAAAAAAAATAACACCTTCCATTTAATAAACAGCAAAAATAGTTGATATTAAACAACTTACATGTTTTTACCGTATTTTTTTAAGGAAACTCCAGTTTTTTAACATCAAAAATATTCATCTTGTTTTTCTTTTTGTTTGAAATATTTTTATAATTTTGAACGTTTTAATCAATTATTCAAAAATATAAGGATGCAATATTCTTACAGAAGGTAACATGAAAGAGACAATTATGCATGCGGCAAGGGAGGTCTTCAGTAAGTTCGGCTTCAGGAAAACAACGCTTGAGGATATTGCGAAACATATTGGTAAGGGAAAAACCGCCTTGTATTATTATTACAAAAACAAAGAAGAAATATTCGGGGCGGTGCTTGATTTTGAAGTTGAAAGGTTCAGCAACGAAATGATAAACACCCTTGAACATGAAACAAGCCCTCAGAAGAAACTGAGACGTTACATCACGAAACGCATGGAATTATACAATTATGTTTTAAATTTCTATAGCGCCATAAAAAGTGAATACCTGGAAAATGTCGCTGTCTTTGAGAAAATCAGGCAAAAGTACGACCAGATGGAAATTGAAATCGTTTCGGACATTCTCTCGGAAGGAATTGCGAAAAATGAATTTGTTGCCCGCGATGTTCATCTGACAGCCTATGCTATCATCCTTGCCATGAAAGGCTTTGAATACCCTTTTTCATACCAGCAGGATATCATAAAAATGGAAGAGGATATTGATAAACTCATGGATGTACTCTTTTACGGAATAATAAAAACCCCAACAAAATAATAAAACACTTTTTCAAACTTCCCATCAACTCAAAATTTATGTTTAAGTTTTCATCGTTTGTAATAAAATTCAGGTCGGCCATTATTGCCGTATGCCTGTTGTTTACGGCAGTTATGCTGTTTTTTCTTAAAGATATAAAAATTAATGCAGATATAACAACGTATCTTCCCGAAAGCGATTCGGTAGTGGCAAGGTTTAATTATATCAGCAAGCATTACTCCACAAGCCAGCTGGCAGTTATTATTGTTGAAGCTGAGAAAGATATTTTTACCAAAGAAACCCTGGAGCATATCAGCACACTGACCAAGGAACTGGAAAAATTTAACGGGGTAAGTTTTGTTACGAGCATCACCAATGTGCTGGATATAAAACTACCGGCTAATATTAATGAGATGCTGGCTGATAGCTCTCTTACAAAAACTAACATTGATATCTCCGCACTGCCTCAGAATTTCGAAGATTTGAAAAAAATGCAGAATAATGCATCTTTACAGAAATCTTTAGCTCAGTTTGCCAGTTTTCAAAATACGCTTACCATTCCCCGCCTCATTGACGAAAATAATATTCCTCAATCTGCTGAGGAACTGAAAAAGCTTAAGGATTACGCACTGTCTAAAAAACTGTACAAAGACCGCCTGATATCTTCTAACTCCAGATATTCGGTAATCATATGCCATTTAAGCGAGTCGTCAGAACGAAATGATGTTGCCAAAAAAATAAGGGAGCATGTAATTTTGAAAAATTTCCCTGAAAAATTTTATTTCGAGGGAATGCCTTTTCAGGTGCTGAACATATTGGACTTTATCATGAGAGATTTGTTTTTTCTTACACCTCTTATTATTTTAGTTATCACTTTAGCTTTGCTGTTTAGTTTCAGAAGCCTGCGGGGCATTTTGGTTCCGGTGCTGGCTGTGGGTATGGGGACGATATGGAGCATGGGTATTATGAGCCTAGCAGGGGTGAAGCTTTCACCTATTTCTGATGCAATACCTGTTGTGCTTTTTGCTGTGGGGGCGGCATACGGCATCCATATTGTAAATCGCTTCCGGCTGATGGTAAACTCCAGAGAAGAAAAAAAACAACAGATTGTCAAAGCGCTTTCTGAAGTGGGAATTTCAGTGTTGCTGGCAGGGATTACAACCGTAATGGGTTTTATGTCGTTTATCTTTGGTTCTTACCTGAGCGTTATCACTGAGTTTGGCATTTTTACAGCCATTGGAGTTTTGTTCATCCTGATGCTTTCCGTAACATTTACACCGGCTCTATTATCTTATTTTCCTGCTGAAAAGAAAGCGGTAAGCATTGGAAAGACTCATAAATATGATTTTTTGGGAGAATTTATTATCAGGTTATCCAAAGTTATTTTGCGCCGCCCGCTTATGATAATTATCATCGCTGCCGCCGTAGTTATCGTATCGGTTGTCGGAATTCCTTTTCTTCAGAATAAGATTGACATACTGAATTATTTTAAACCCAATTCCGATATCAGACGTTCGGCATCAGTCATGAACAAAGAGTTTGGAGGCTCACTGCCTATCATGGTTCGCGTAAGGGGCGATATCATGAATCCGCAAACCCTGGCGAAAATGAAAATGGTGCAGGGATTTATGGAACAGCAGCCGGATATCAGCAATGCTTTCTCTGTTGTTGATTTTTTTGAAGTGCTAAATAGTGGAGAGGATAAGGTCAACGTGCCTGAGACAATGAACATAAAAGATATTCAGAAACAAATACATCGTAGTACACCCTCAGAAGATAATTTTAAAGGCATGAAGGAATTGATAAATCGTATATGGCCATTGATACAGGGGGAGGAAATGATTAAACAAATGATAAACCCGCAAAAGACAGAAGCTATCATACAGGCTTCGGTCCGTAATGTTGACACGGAACGTTACCGCGAAATTTATAATTCGCTGAACACATTTCTGGCGCCGCTCAATACCTCAAATCTTTTGTTCGAGCAAACGGGTATGCCGGGTGTGTATTCAAACTTTGATAACAGCATGAAGAAAAACCTGATTCAAAGCATTATACTTGCGCTGGTACTTGTTTATATATGTATGGTTTTTTTACTGCGCTCTGCCAAAAGCGCCATAGTGGGAATGATACCCCTGCTGGTTACCATGGTGCTTATTTTCGGTTTTATGGGATTTTCGGGTATCGCACTGGATATTGCTACCATCCTTATTGCAAGTATAACGGTTGGCGCAGGCATTGATTATGCCATTCACTTTATAACCGAATACAAACGGCAAATATCGAAAGGGCTGAATATTGATGATGCCATCACAAATACATTAAAAGTTACCGGCAGGCCGATAATAATTAATGTAATAACTATCATGCTGGGGTTTCTGGTGCTTATATTCGCCAGTATGATGCCACTAATCAATTTCGGAATACTCATTGCCATTACCATGTTTTTTAGCGGCATGGGCTCTATCACCATTTTGCCATCTATTATAAAGCTCTTTAACCTTAGACTTGTGAAAAAATTACCTGGGGAAAAAACATAATTTTTAAATAAGTTTATAAACGGTTTAAAAAACTAGAAAATTATATTATTATCAACTCTTGTATTATAAATTCTTTTGCAGAAAATAAAAAATTATTATGGAACCCAACAGCAGCGTGAAGATTTCAATACTTAAAGCAGCACAAAAAGTGTTCAGCAGGTATGGATATAAAAAGACAAATCTCGAAGATATTGCAAAAATCATTGGAAAAGGCAAGAGTCATCATCGTCAGCATGAAGGGTTTTGAATTTTCTTTTTCAAGTGAAAAAGATATGAAACAAATAGAAAATGATATTGACCAGTTGCTGAATGTATTGTTTTATGGCATAGTGCCGAGGTCATTTTAATCTGGTGTTTCAGGCTTATGAGAAAATTTTCAACATTGGTTATTAAATTCAGGGCATTCATAATAATTGCCTTTACACTACTTACGGCTTTCATGGCGTATTTCCTTAAAGATTTAAAAATAAACCCGGACATCACAACCTACCTGCCGAAAAGCGATTCTGTTGTTGCAAGGTTTAATTATATAGGCAGAAATTATTCCTCAAGCCTGATGGCGATTGTTATTGTGGAAGCTGAAAAAGATGTTTTTACAAAAGAAACTTTGGAACATACCAGCGAGCTTACAACATCCCTGAAACTCGTTGAAGGTGTTGATTATGTTACCAGCCTTACCAATGTACTCGACATAAAAAAAACCGATGATGGTTTCGAAATATCTCGTTTGATTGAAGAGAACAACCTTCCGAAAAGCAGCGAGGAATTAAAAAAAATTAAAGAATATACTTTAGGAAAAAAGCTTTACAGAGGAAACCTCGTTTCGGAAGATTCAAAATATACCGTAATCGTATGCCGCGTCAATCAGGATGTTGACAAAAACAGCGTGGCTAGAAAAATAAAAGAATCCGTTCTTTCAAAAAAATTCCCTGAAAAATATTATTTCGAAGGCGTACCTTTTCAGTTAATGAATATAATGGATTTGGTTATTAAGGACTTAATGCTGCTGACGCCTTTAATTGTATTGCTTATTGCTTTTACTTTATTTATCAGTTTTCGGACATTTCGAGGCATATTGATTCCGGTTTTAGCTGTGGCCATGGGCGTTATCTGGAGCATGGGGCTGATGAGTATTTTACATGTAGAGCTTTCACCGATTTCTGACGCCATACCGGTTGTGTTGTTTTCTGTAGGAAGCGCATACGGGATACATATATACAATAGGTTTAAGAGAGTTGTAAGGGATAAAAGCCTCAAAAAGGAACAATCGGCATCAGCATTGCGTGAAGTTGGGCTGGCTGTTTTATTGGCGGGCCTGACTACCGTTATGGGTTTTCTTTCTTTTGTCTTTAACGCCTACCTGAACATTATCAAGGAGTTTGGAATTTTTTCTGCATTGGGTGTTTTCTTTGTACTTATAATTTCTATCACATTTTCTCCGGCATTGCTGTCGTACTTTCCTGTAGAGAAAACTCATTTCCAACCTTTAAAAGCAGGGAAATTTCATTTCCTGGAAAGATTTCTCAACAAACTCTCCGCTTTTATCACATTTCACCCTAAGAAAATACTTATCTCTTCGCTGTTATTGTTGTTGGGTATGGTTGCAGGCATCCCGCTGATAAAAGATAAAATTGACATTTTAAATTATTTTCGCCCGGAAACGGATATGCGTATCACGGCATCCATAATGAATAAAGAATTTGGTGGCTCACTACCCATTATGGTTCTTGTCAGGGGTGATATTCAGAACCCGCTTGTACTCGAAAAAATGAAAAAAATAAAAATATTTTTGGAACAGCAACCCGATATAAAAAATGTTTCTTATGTGGGCGATTTTATTGAAGAAATGAATGATTGCATGGGCGAGGGAAAAAAGATTCCTGACAGCCGCGATAAGGTTTCGAACCTGATGTTTCTTATTGAAGGGGACGATATGCTGCGCCAAATGATTAATAACGATAAAACAGAAGCGGTTATACAAGCCTATGTCAGGAATGTTGAAACGAAGAGATACAGAGAGATTTATTCTTCTTTGAATAAACTTATAGAAAGTTTAAGCACTAATGAAATTACTTTTACACAGTCGGGAATGCCGGGGATTTATTCCAATTTTGACGACAGCCTGATGAATAACCTATTGCAAAGCCTTGTTCTTTCCCTGGTGTTGATTTTTATTACCATGATATTCTTGCTGCGTTCCATCAAAAGCGCTTTTGTGGGAATAATCCCGCTCTTATTCACTATGGTTGTTATTTTTGGCTTTATGGGTTATGCGGGAATCGCGCTGGATATTTGCACTATCTTAATAGCAAGTATTACCGTCGGAGCAGGCATTGATTATTCCATACATTTTATTACAGAATACAAAAATCATATTATTAAGGGCCGAAGCATTAAAGATGCTATCTCTAATACCATTCTTATATCAGGGAAATCCATAGTAATCAATATCATAACAGTTATGTTGGGATTTTTGGTGCTGATTTTTGCCAATCTTCTTCCTCTCGTCAATTTTGGCATTCTGGTTGCAATAACTATGTGCTTTAGTGGTATTGGTGCCATAACGATATTGCCGGCTGTTATTACTTTGTTTAACCTTAAACTCGTTAATAAAAATAAAATAATTTCCAATTAATAGTTTTAATAAATACTTATTACATGAAAAAGTTTTTAATAATCGTATTAGTATCTTTAACAGTACCTTTTTTCACTTTTTTTAGCGCTTCTGCTCAGAGCGCTTCTGACATTCTCCAAAAAGTGGACGATATCATCAATGCACCAAAAGATCAGTTTATTAACATGACTATTACTATTTATGATAAAAGTTTAAAAGAAAGTGTCCGTACAATGGTTACTAGGCAAAAAGGCAGTGATAAACGCCTGGTAAAGTTTCTGACTCCGGCCGACCAGAAAGGAATCGGGTTTCTTTCGTTGCCAAACGACAACCTTACCGTTTACTTGCCTGCTTTCGGAAAGACAAGAAAGATAGGCTCTTCTGTGAAAAATTCAAAATTTGCCGGTACCGATTTTTCTTATGAAGATATGGAAGCGAAAAGGTATTCAAGTAAATGGAATCCGAAACTTATAACCACAGCAGGAGGGTATTATGTTCTGGAGTTGACACCTAAAACAGGTATTGTTACTGATTATTTAAAGCTCATGATGTATGTCCGTACACAGGATAATTACCCCGTAAAAGTGGAACATTACGATAAAGGCGGAAAACTTTATAAGGTGCTCACAGATAATAAAATTACAAAAATAGGCTCATATACTATTGCCAAAGAACTGGTTATGGAGGATAAAAAGAACGGTACAAAAACAAAAATGGTAATGACCAGTATTAAATTTGATAATGGGTTTACTGATGATATTTTTTCTGAAAGGGAGCTAATAAAATAAAACTTTCTTGTTCAATTTTAATTCGGATATGAAACTGAGAGTTTTTGCAATCACTTTTCTGATATTTATATCATTTGAAAAGATTTATGCACAGCAGGATACATCATTGATTTCATTACCCGATACTTCATTTTTATTTTCTGCTGAAGAATTTCCTGTGGTGGAAGAACCTGTAACAGTGCTGCCCGAAGAGCCCAAATTATCTGTTTTCGGTTACATTCAAACTGATGACAGATTAAAATTTTACGGTGGGAAATTAAATCATCAGGAATATCGATTGGATGTTAAACTGGAGTATAAACCTTTTGAAAGAGGAAAATTATTTGCAGAGGTTTGGCTGAGGTCATATAAGTTCCCCGAAATATACAATATTAGCGATTTGTCAGAAAAGAAAAAGGTGCTCAATTTTGATGCAGATATCCGGGAAGCCTATTTTGATATTTACGGATTGTTTACAAAAAACCTTGATATCAGGATTGGACGCCAGAGAATTGCATGGGGAACAGCTGACAAGCTAAATCCTACAGATAATCTAAACCCTTATGACATGGAAGATATCTGGGATTTTGGCAGGCACTTGGGTTCTAATGCAATAAAACTGACATATTATGCCGGGTCTTTTACTTTTACAGGAGTAGCGATACCCTGGTTTACACCGGCGGTGTTACCTAATTCCGAGTGGACGGCTGCTTACATGCCCTCTTTTGAAATCCCTGAAAAGTTAGTGGATACAAGTTTTATTTCCGGTGTGGCTTTACCAATATATCTCACCCCGGGAAATATCTCCGACACACTCGTACTGCCTCAGCGAACCATCAAACATTATCCTTCATTCGGCTTAAAAGCACAAAAAAGCATAGGGAATTTTAATATTTCGCTTAGCTACTCTTATGGCCGCGATGCGCTTCCTCTTCCAACGGAAATGAGCACTACCCTCACAATTGATACTTTTATGCTGGCGCCTGAATTGCGTGCCGATGCTACCATTGATATTAGAACGAAAGTGGAGTTTCCCGTTATGAAAGTGATAGGGCTGGATTTTGCCGGCTCGGTGAAAGGTATAGGTATCTGGGGCGAAGCAGCCTGTTTTCTTCCTCAGAAAAATTATATGAAACGCTACCTGCATTATACCCTATATGGAGTAACTATTGATTCTGTGCTTTCGGATTCGCTGGTGTTGGATAACAAACCTTATGTGAAATTTGTTGTGGGGCTGGATTATACCTTCAGACATGGATTTTACCTTAATTTTCAATACCTTCACGGCTTTGTAAATGAACGTGGACCAAAGGAACTTAATGATTATTATATCCTTGCCTTTGAATGGACGTCCGATAACGGAAAACTTAAAATCGGAATACTTAACGGTGGAATACAGGTTAACAATTATAAAAAAATCAATAGTAATTTTGCATGGATTTATATGCCGGAAATTTCATACAAACCCATGGATAATGCAGAGCTGATACTCGGAGCTCATTTGCTTGATGGTAGCCCCACCACCAGTTTTGGTAAAGTAACTAAAAACGATGATATTTACCTAAAGCTTAGGTATAGTTTCTGACAACTTATTTTTTAAGCTGATGTGCTATTGCTGTGTTTATGATTTAAGTGCAAAACATTTTTTTATTTAATCATCATTAAACCAAATAGAATTTCCATTGAAAGCACTGTAATTTTGAAAATTTAACCTCGTTTGCTAACAATGAACTTGTTAAAACAATAAAACCGGCAATAAATTTTGAACAAATATTCTTTTGTATATTTGTCCGTAACAAAAAAAATCACATGGCATCTTTAAAAGACAGCGGATATTTTAATTATACTGCCCTAAGCGATACAGGGCTTTTATGTTCTCAAAATAAAGATGAGTTCGCATATTTTGAAAGTATCAACGGTCATGTTTTTATCGTATGTGACGGACAGGGTGGTTGTAACGATAAGCCTGCAGCATCAAAACGTGCGGTGGATTGCATACGTGCATACCTTGAAAATCATTATTTTGATATGCCTGAAGATGCTTTGAAAGCAGCCATTGAATATGCCAACGCCATCGTATTTAAAAATTCAAAGGAAATTTCTGCCTTTGGAGGAATGAGCACTACTATTGTAATGATGATAGTCCGTTATGAAAAAGTATATTATGCTCATGTCGGTAATAGCAGGATTTATATCTTTTCTAATGGAGAATTATCATGTTTGACACAAGACCATTATCTGGTGGTTTTTCCTTCGGAACAAACTGACAAAGAATCTTCTGATAGCAGAAATGAACGAAAACCAGCTTATTTCCCCAGAACCCTTGGGAGCGGGCCAAATATTGATATTACCATTTGCAGTTCTCCCGCTTTTCCCGCCAGGGGCGATTTTATATTAATGTGTACCGATGGAATTACATCAAAACTTGAAGACAATGAAATAGTTTCAGTGTTGGCTGACAGTGCTGTGCCTGAAGAAAAAGCAAAACGCCTGATACAGCTTGCTAATTCTAAAGGTGGAACGGATAACATGACGGTAATGCTTGTGGATTTTTATAATGTTTCTAACCGAAAGTCCAGGTTTGTTAAAGCTACTCAGCAAACAACGGCAGAAATTCCTTTGGTTAAAAGCCCTATTCTAAAAACTCCTGACTTATTCGAACAGGAAATCATTGTGGATAACGGAGAACAAAATGAAGTTGAGGAAATTTCGCCACAGAAAATAGTATCAAACGAAATCTCAGCGAAAGAAGCAGAACCGCTTACACCAGATGAAGAAACGTCTGTAAGTGTTAAAGATATAAATACTGAACCTGAGCCTCAGACATATCAGGAAACAAAAGTATTTCAAGAAATTAAAGCGGAACCATTATTTGAAGAAAGTCCGGAGCCTCAGGAAAATAATAAAATACCTGATGATTCGGAAAGTAATGCCGGTAGTTTTTTTTCGCGCTTGTTTAACCGGCTGAATGTTATTGGTAAGAACAGACCCAGGTTAAAAGTTGTATTGATTGTTTTGGGAGCCGTTTTGCTTGCATATATTGTTTGGGACCTGTTCATAAAGCAGGGAGCGACATCAAAAATCAGTAATAAACCAGACACGATGCTAAACGACACTTCTGAACCTAGCAGGAAGAGTCCAGAAAATGATAAAATAGCCGAAGAAAAAAGCACGGCCCCGGATACAATCTGGATAAGTTATTCCGTAAAAAAAGGAGATTTTCTGGGGACTATTGCTGCCAAATTCGGGCTTACAGTTGACTATATAAAAAAGAAAAACAAGCTAACTAACGACAATATCCGTGAAAAACAAAAACTGGATATCCCAACTAAAGCAAACTACCAGGTAAAAGCCGGAGAAACTTTTGATATGATAGGAAAAAGATTTCAGGTGGATAAAAAAAGAATCATGAAAGCTAATGATATCTCTGATGAGAAAAATATCAGGGAAGGCAGGAATATTATCATCCCATTTAAATGAGCTTTCTATGGCAGGGGAAACATCTAAAGGCGGAAAGAAAGCGTCTTTAAAGCAAAAAGCATCACAGCACAGGCCTCCTATTACCATAGAAAATAAACAAAAAAGAGGACTGCCGGCTAAATATATAAAATGGCTTGTTTTTGCTTTTGCATTAGCGTTATATGCAAATACGCTTGACCTGAAATATGCTTCCGATGATTCATTGATGATTACCGGAAATGAGTTTACAAAAAAAGGAATATCCGGTATAAAAGATATACTTACCAATGATGCGTTTGTAGGTTTTCTTGGTAAAAACAACCTCTTGCCCGGAGGTCGTTACCGCCCCCTGACTCAAGTTATGTTTGCTGTTGAAAAAGAATTGTTTGGCTTTAACCCATTTGTAGGTCATTTGCTTAACATAATTTTTTACGCCATCACCTGCATGCTTCTTTTTGTAATTCTGCAAAGACTTTTTCGAAATTATACAGCAAATTACTGGTATCTGAGCATTGCATTTATTGCTGCGATTTTGTTTACGGCACATCCCCTGCATACCGAAGCTGTTGCAAATATCAAAGGGCGTGATGAAATTATGAGTTTGTTTTTTTCACTGCTCACGGTGTGGCTTGTTCTGGTGTACCTCGAAAAACAAAAACTGTGGATGATTATTTTAAGTGCAGTCACATTTATTATGGCTATTTTGTCCAAAGAAAATGCTGTTACATTTATATTAATTGTTCCCCTGATACTTTTTGTTTTTACAAAGTCAAAAAAAAGAGACCATATACTTTGCCTGTCTTCGCTCATAGCTGCTGCCCTTATATATTTTGTCTTCAGGATAAGCATGATAGGGTTGAGGTTAGGTGATATTAAAGTAGTGGAATTACTCAATGACCCGTTCACAGACGCAACATTTATTGAAAAATATGCAACTGTTTTTTATACCTGGTTAAAATACCTTGGACTGATGATTTTTCCACACCCGCTGACTCATGATTATTACCCAAAACAAATTCCAATAATTAATTTTTCGGATGTCAGGGCTTTGCTGTCTTTTTTAATATATACCACTTTACTTGTGTTTGCCCTCTGGAAGATAAAAAACAAAAACATGTATGCTTTCGGAATATTGTTCTTTTTTATAACTTTTTCTACCGTATCAAATTTTGTGATTAATGTCGGGACTTTTATGAACGAGCGTTTCTTGTTTACTTCTTTGACAGGATTCACAATAATTGTTGCATATTTTCTTGCTGTTACTTTGAGAAAAAAAATTAAAAACACTAGTACATACAGAACATGGGTTATCGTAGTTTTGGTTTTGGTTTTATCGGCTTATTCAATAAAAACTGTTAGCCGCAACAGAGTATGGATGGACGATTTCACGCTTTTTACCACGGATGTTAAGGTCTCGGCAAACAGCACAAAATGTAACACCTCTGCAGGAGGCAAGTTGCTCGAAAAAGCCGACTCCAATGACAACGAGATTCAAAAAAATAAATATATAACACAATCGGTAAAATATCTTACCAAAGCTCTGGAAATTTATCCCAAAAATCTTAATGCATTGATATTGCTCGGCAATGCAAAAATCAAACAAAAAGAATATGCGGCTAGTCGAAATTGCTATGCGGCTTGCCTTGCATATAACCCGAAACATAACCATGCCCTTAACAACTTACTGCACCTCGCACAATATACTTATGATAAAGACGTCTATGATGAGTCAGCGAAAACATATACCCTTTTGTTGAAATACCAACCCGATATACCTGAGAACTATTTCGGCTTAGGCCTTGCATACAGGGGCATGCAGAAATATGATTCCGCCTTATCTTTTCTGAATCATGCACAGAAATTAAAACCTGATTATGTGGAAGCTATAAGCAAAATGGGCGAGATTTATGGGCAGGACCTACACAATCTTGATAGTTCCGAAGCTTTTTTTCAGAAGGCTTTAACAATCAAACCCGATGATGAATCATCACTTGAAAACCTTGGAATTGTTTTTGGCATACGGCGTAACTACGAAAAATCATTATTTTATTTTCGTAAAGCACTGGAATTAGAACCCGACAAACATCAGCTTTATATGAATATTGCCGAAACATACCGCCTTATGGGAGATATGAAGTCATACACTGAGTATAAAATGAAATCTGAACAAATTTTTAATAAAAAACAATAATTTGTAATTCTTTCAGAACCTCCTTATAATTAGCTTCCGCACGTTTTCTTCATCAATTGTATTATATGCAGGTTTAAAAATAAAAATGGAGTATTTTTGCAAATAAATTCCATGTTGAACTATCTGAAACTGATACGTCCTTTAAACCTGCTCATTATTGCCGCAGCACAATACCTGACATTATTTTGCGTAATACTACCTTGGATAAAGATGAGCGGAGCAGTTATGTCTGTGAACCATTTAGATTTTGCACTGTTTGTTTTTGCCCATGTCCTTCTTGCGGCTGCCGGTTATGCCATAAACGATTATTATGATACAGATGTTGATGCCGTGAATAAACCCGGGAAAAATGTTTTAATTGCACGTATTCATAAGAGGCGCGCTTATAACATGAACCTGGTATTGAATATCATCGCAGGAGCTATTGGTTTTTACTGTGCATATAAAGCGGGGTCTGTCAAACTTGGTTTTTTGTTTGTAATAATTGCTTTATTGTTATTTTATTACTCACTTAAATATAAAAGGCAGTTTATTACCGGGAATCTGGTAGTTGCGCTGCTTGGAGCATATATGATACTTGTGGTTTGGCTTTTTCAGTTTTTTATCATAAAAATGCATCCGGATGTTTTCGCCTCATTGATAGGAAGCTTAGGAACAATCACTATATGGGTTGGGGGCCTGGCACTATTCGCTTTTTTAACAACCTTTATCCGCGAACTTGTTAAAGATGCTGAAGATTATGAAGGAGATAGTTCAGCTGGGTACCAAACTATTGTGATAAAACTCGGAATTGGAATTTCCAAAAAAATCATCTTGTGGCTGACTATTTTTACAATGATATTGCTTTTATGTACCCAATACTTGTTATTCGAAACATTTTCTATTGTTTCTCTGTATTTATTTGTAGTGCAAATATTGTTTGTATATTTTTTGATAAAGCTGGTAAAGGCCAATGATAAAAATCATTTTCATTTTTTAAGTGTTTTAGCCAAACTGATAATTATCGCAGGTTTGTTAGCCACACAAGTATTATACATAAGCCAGTAATGATATTAAACGAAAAATTAAAAAATTACAGAATCATCCTCGGATCATCTTCACCAAGAAGAAGAGAATTATTAGAAGGTCTGGGTTTAAATTTTGAAGTAATTGTTCGGGAAGTTCATGAAGATTTCCCCGGTGGGCTGGTTCGGGAACAAATTCCACTTCATCTTGCGGAGCAAAAAGCTTCGGCATTTGTTCCTGCAGAATTTGGTGATAAAGTATTAATCGTCACTGCGGATACTATCGTATGGTTAGAAGATACATTGCTTGGCAAACCAGATAATTACCAGCTTGCCATCGAAATGCTCAAAAGGATATCGGGGAAAACACATGAAGTTTTTACAGGAGTATGTATTAAGACAAATACACTGCAGTACAGTTTTTTTGCTGCATCAAAAGTTAAATTCCGGAGCCTTAATGCCGAGGAAATAATATGGTATGTTAAACACTTCAAGCCTTATGATAAAGCCGGAGCCTACGGAATACAGGAATGGATAGGGTTTGTCGGTATTGAGTATATTGAAGGTTCGTTTTACAATGTGATGGGCTTGCCCACACAAAGGCTTTACAGGGTACTAAATGATTTGTTTTAACTTATGATATCTGTCAACCAACTTTCAATCCACTTCAGCGGGGAATATATTTTCGATAATATTTCTTTTCTTATCAATCCGCGTGACAGGATTGGGCTTGTGGGGAAAAACGGTGCAGGTAAAACGACTTTGTTACGTATTCTGGCCGGCCTTATAGAGCCTGAAAAAGGTTCTGTTGCTTATCCTACGGGGACAAAAATAGGATACCTGCCTCAGGAATTGCAGACGGGAAGCACTGAGACAGTATTCGGAGAAGCCCTGAAAGCTTTTTCTTATATTCTCGAACTTCAGGCGAAAATAAATAAACTTACCCATAACATAACCATTGCCACGGATGTTCATTCTCAGGAGTATATAGGTTTAATTAACACCTTGAATGATAGTGTTGAAAAATTAAAAATACTCGGAGGCGATACATTTCAGGTGGATACCGAGAAAGTTTTGCTAGGTCTGGGATTTGAAACAATCGATTTTCAAAAGAAAATGAGCGAATTTAGCGGCGGCTGGCAGATGAGGGTTGAAATTGCCAAGTTGCTTCTGCAGCAGCCGGATTTACTTCTTCTTGATGAGCCCACCAACCACTTAGATATCGAATCTTTGCAATGGATGGAGGAATTTCTTATTAATTATAAAGGCGCTGTTATGCTAGTATCGCACGACAGGGCCTTTCTCGACAATGTTACGAAAAGAACCATTGAGATTTCACTTGGGAATATTTTTGATTATAACGCATCCTATTCGGCATACATTGACATGAGAGCTGAACGGTTGGATAACCAATTAGCCACCTATAACAATCAGCAGCGGCAGATTGAACAGATAGAACGGTTCATAGAACGCTTCCGCTATAAAGCAACCAAGGCTCGTCAGGTTCAATCAAGAGTGAAAATGCTGAAAAAAATTATTGTGGTGGAAATTGACGAAACAGATGCTTCGGCTATCCGCTTGGTATTCCCTAAAGCTCCACCATCAGGAAAGGTAGTAATTGAACTGAGTAATGCTAGTAAAAGTTACAATGCGAAATCGGTTTTGGAAAAAATTGACCTGACAGTTAGTCGCGGGGAGAAAATTGCTTTTGTCGGACGTAATGGGGAAGGGAAAACTACTCTGGTAAAAATGTTGCTTCATCAGGTGGATTTTGATGGTAAGTTTCAACTCGGTCATAATGTGATACCTGCGTATTATGCTCAAAACCAGACCGATTTGCTGGATATGGAGAAAACCGTATTTCAAACTATTGATGATGTTGCCACGGGAGACATGAGGCCCAAAGTCCGTGCCTTGCTTGGCAGTTTTCTTTTCGGCGGAGACACTATTGATAAAAAGGTAAAAGTATTATCCGGGGGTGAAAAGTCAAGACTGGCACTTGCCAAAATGCTTCTCACACCGGTGAATCTTCTGGTTATGGATGAGCCAACAAACCATTTGGACATGATATCTAAGGATATTTTAAAAAATGCACTTATACGGTTTGACGGTACATTGATAATTGTATCACACGACAGGGACTTTTTACAGGGGCTTACTCAGAAAGTTTATGAGTTCAGAAACAAAAAAATAAAAGAGTATCTCGGGGACATTTATTATTTTTTGGATACCAGAAAAATAAATTCCCTCAAAGAACTGGAAATGAAAAAGGTGGATGGCTCAGTGATACAAAAAACTGTTTCTGATCCCGATAATAAAATCCTTAGGGAGAAGAAGAAAACATTTGAGAGAGAACAGAGACGGCTGATGAATAAAATTAATTCCTGTGAGCAGGATATCACTGTTCTGGAGCAGGAATTAGCACAAATAGATAGCATTTTGACAGACCCCGAAAAATATAAAGATGCATTAAACGATTTGGAAATCTATACTAAATACCAGAAAATAAAAACCGAACTGAAAAACAAAATGGATACCTGGGAAACTTTACACAAAGAACTGGAAATGCTTAAAGTATAATTTTGCCAGGAACTCGCCTCCCTCACTGGTTGAAAAGAAATACACCGTAGAAACAATAAAAGACCACGCTATTACAGATATTGCAAGGTAAACTATGGTGTTTTTGTTGCCGGAATAGTATTTGTTTGCAAGAAATGAGCCCAGAGGGATGGAGAAAATTGTCGGTGTTAGAATGCATATTCCAAGCAAGCCCCATTTTTTTCGGATAGCCATAAACATCTTTTTGTTTAACGAAGATAGCCGTTTTGTCTTTGATTTGTTTTGAACAGGAACACCTTGAGGCTTCCTTTTCTGTTTCAGGTTTTGAAATAACCTGATGAAAAAAGGTTTTATGTTTTTTCTGAAAGCGCGTATCATCCAACCACTAAGGTGATAAAAAATAAAAACTCCCACTATGCCACCGGCTGCAGTGGCAGCAAAAGTTTCAAGGTAGTTCAGGCCTATTTCGATGGATACAGGAGGCCCTACTATGAGCCTGATGCTGCTGAGAACAATTATCTGTATAATTTTAAAGAATGTTTTTACCTGAAGGAGGATGAGCAAAGGTGTCATTTGTTATAAATAAGACAAAATTCAATGACAAAATTATAAAAAAGTCAGATAAAAATGAATATTGTTAATAAGTTTTATATTTTAATGCCATAAGCCAGGTCTCCGGCATCGCCGAGTCCGGGAACAATATATGCTTGAGCGGTGAGTTCATCATCAAGTGCGCCAATCCATAAGGTCGTATTTTTGGAGGAGAAATTCTTTTTGATGTATTCTACACCTTGTGTACTTGCAACAATAGTTACAATATGCGTATGGCTAGGCTTGCCATTTTCAAGCAGGGATTTATGAGTCAGCACCAAAGATGCTCCGGTGGCAAGCATGGGGTCCGAAAGAATTAATACTTTGTCAGTGAGTTCCGGACTGGAAGTATATTCCACCCGTATATCAAACTGCCCGTCTTTATAATGATATCGGTAGGCAGAAATAAATGCATTTTCGGAATGGTCAAAAAAATTTAGTAAGCCTTGATGCAGGGGTAATCCGGCACGAAGTATAGTGGCCAGCACCGGAAATGAAATTAAGACGGGGACTTCAGCCACGCCAAGAGGGGTGGTAACTTCCCTGGTCTCATAAGCAAGTTGTTTGCTGATTTCATAAGCAAAAATTTCACCGATGCGTTCAAAATTCCTGCGGAAGCGCATGCTGTCTTTCTGAATATTTTTATCGCGAATCTCAGCAATGAATTGATTGAGTATGGAATTACTTTTTCCTAAAATTTTTACCATATGTTTTAATGTTATGCAGGTGCTAAAATAGTTTTTTTTTATATTGGATTTGATGTTATGCAAATAAATTTAATGGCCAAGGCAATCTGTTGATTTTGATTTGATGGTAATTCACTTCTTCAGCGCCAAAATTTTTGTAAAAACGATAAAGAGAAGGATAATTACTGCCTTCAAAATCGAGAACGATATCTTTTTCAGCATTCGCTTTTATAAAAGTATCAATCAGATAATGCATTACCGAGAGCTCTTTTGCTTTTAAACTGGTTGCTGAAAACAGGAATATAAATTTCTTAAAACCTTTGGCAAATATTATCCCTGCATGTAAATCTTGACCGACATAAGCTTCCCATGTTTCGCAGTGCCCCCGGAGTTGGAGTTGATAAACAATATTGCGCAGCGAATGGTAAAAATCTTTCGGAAGGCTTTTTAATTCACTTCCTTTATTATCAATAAAAAGCTGGATAATGTTTTCCACATTATGGTTTATTATAACCTTAATTTTTTCTTCAGAAAATTTTTTTAAGTTGCGTTTAAGGTTCTCTGAATAAGATTCTCTCAGGGTATCGTATGATTTATTCAGGTTTAGCTCAAGATTTATTTGTGTTTGTGAGGGGATTATTAATTTATCTACGGGGTTGTTGTGATTAAGGTTTATCTGGCCGTACAGGATTTTTTTTGGTATGTTGTTTACAAATTCCTGAACTTTTTTGGATGTAATTTCTTCGGATGAAAAAATTCCTAATTGTTGAATCATGGAGGGGAGAAACAAATATTGCATGTTGAATTTTCTACGTAAGGGCAGAGGCATCACATAATCATAATCATCTTCCACCAAAGCATCCCATCTCCCGCACACGCAGTCCAAATACCATGAACAGGCATAGAGGTTTGAAATCAAAGAGCTTTCAATGCATCTGTTCCACTTGGTTTTATCTATTTCTCGATGCTGAAGATACGTTATCATTAGCTTGAGTTTTGTACTTCTTGTTTATACCATTTTATCTTCAATCTATTTGCAATTTACAAATAAAAGAAAACAATTTGCCTAATGCTGAAACAAAATCAAAAATAAGTTTTTTCCTATTAACTTTTTTTTAAAAATGAATATTGCAATAACATTAAAGTTACCTGATGCTAAATGTCAAATATAAAGCCTACTTTTGCAAATTCTTTTTTTTTGAACTGCTAATAATCACTATAAATGACTCAAATCAGAAACGTTGCAATCATTGCGCATGTTGACCACGGAAAAACCACTCTTGTTGACCGTATTCTTTACCAGGTAAAATTGTTTCGGGACAACCAGGAAAAGAAAGAGCTGATACTTGATTCTAATGACCTTGAACGGGAAAGAGGAATTACTATATTATCAAAAAATGTTTCTGTCAGGTACAAAGGTGTGAAGATAAACATTATCGATACTCCCGGGCACTCTGATTTCGGAGGAGAAGTAGAGCGTGTACTGAATATGGCTGATGGCGTGCTGTTGCTTGTAGATGCTTTTGAAGGCCCCATGCCCCAGACACGTTTTGTGTTGCAGAAAGCTCTTGAATTGGGTTTAAAACCGATAGTTGTAATTAATAAGGTTGATAAGCCAAATTGCTCTCCCGATGAGGTACAAGAGAAAGTTTTTGACCTGATGTTTAACCTCGATGCAAGCGAAAATCAACTTAATTTTCCTACGGTTTTTGGTTCATCCAAGCAGGGGTGGATGTCTGCTGACTGGCGAAATACAACAAGCGATGTCAGCTATTTACTTGATATGATTATAAAACACATTCCACCACCCGAAAAAGCCTTGGGAACATTACAGCTTCAAATCAGCTCACTCGATTATTCATCATATGTTGGGCGTATTGCAGTAGGGCGGATCTCTCGTGGCAGCATCAAAGCAGGAATGCAACTTTCTATTGTGAAAAACGATGGTTCTATTGCAAAAACAGTTATCAAAGAGTTATATCTTTTTGAAGGTCTTGGTAAAGAAAAGGTTAAATATGAAGTTGGGGCTGGTGAGATTTGCGCTGTGCTTGGCCCCGAAAATTTTGAAATAGGTGATACCATTGCCGACCTCGAAAACCCCGAAGGGCTTTTGCCTATCAGCGTTGATGAGCCCACTATGAGCATGCTGTTCACCGTAAATAATTCACCATTTTTTGGGAAAGAAGGTGTTTATGTTACCTCCAGGCACCTTCGCGAAAGGCTTTTTCGTGAAACGGAAAAAAATCTTGCCCTCAGGGTGGAAGAAACAGATTCTCCGGATAAACTGCTGGTATTTGGAAGGGGAATCTTACATCTTTCTATCCTGGTGGAAACCATGAGGCGTGAAGGGTATGAATTTCAGCTTGGACAGCCTCAGGTAATTATAAAGGACATCAAAGGCTTAAAACATGAACCTGTTGAATCTCTTACCATTCATGTGCCCGAAATATTTTCAGGAAAGGTTATTGAAATAGTGACCAAACGCAGAGGGGAAATTGTGAATTTTGAAACACGCAATGACCGTATGGAATTGAAATTTGACATACCCGCCCGGGGCCTTATCGGATTGACAAATACTTTGCTGACTTCTACAGAAGGCGAAGCCGTGATTGCTCACACCTTTAAAGCGTTTGAACCATGGAAAGGAGAAATCGCAAATCGCAGAAACGGTTCTCTGATATCGGGAGAGACAGGCACGGCTATTACCTATGCACTTGATAAACTTCAGGACCGGGGCCGTTTTTTTGTTGAGCCAAATGATAAAATATATGAAGGCCAGATTATAGGAGAAAATTCCCGTTACGATGATATTGTGGTGAACCTGACGAAAACAAAAAAACTGACCAACATACGTGCATCGGGCTCTGATGATAAAGCTGTTATTATTCCTGCCAAAAAGTTTTCTCTTGAAGAAGCCATGGAATATATCAAGGATGATGAGTATGTGGAAATAACTCCTAAATCAATACGTTTGCGAAAAATAATTCTTGATGAAACCCTGCGTAAACGTAGTAAAAAAGTGTAACAGGATGGTTAATCTGCGGATATTTATCTTTGTTTAAAATATTAATTAAATGGATGTTGATTTTTTTAGTAATTTTGCACTCCAATTTAATTTTTGATGGCGAACTTTAAAATTCCATTGACTTTTCCTGCCTTATTTTCCAATTCGGTTCAGAAGTTTCCTGATAATAACGCGCTCTCATTTGTTGATAAAAGCCCTATTACATACAAACAAATGAATCAAAGGATTTATGCACTCATTGCATATCTCGAGGATTTAAATGTAAAACAGGGTGATAAAATTGCCATACTCAGCACCAACATGCCTAACTGGGGGATTGCATATTTTGCAATTACTTTCATGGGTGCTGTAGCTGTCCCTTTATTGCCGGATTTTAATACAGATGAAATTGAAAAATTCATTAGCCATTCTGAGACCAGGATGTTATTTGTTTCTGAGAATCTTAGATATAAACTTAAAGGTATAGAAGATGAACTGCCCAAGGATATTATTATTATAGATGATTTTTCGTATGCGGATTCCGGCAATCAAAATGTACGTTTTGACATCGAATCAAAACCGGAAAAGAACTATACTGTTGAAGAGAGCACCCTTGCCGCAATCATATACACATCAGGGACCACAGGGAATCCAAAGGGTGTGATGCTCACACACAAAAATATTTGCTTTGACGCAATAAAATCAAGGATTATTCAACCTGTAAATGAAAACGACCGTTTTCTTTCAGTGCTTCCTCTTTCACATACTTACGAAAACACCCTCGGGTTGATATTGTCAATGATCAGCGGAGCCTGTACATATTATCTTTCCAAACCTCCGACACCGGCCATATTGCTACCCGCACTGCAAATGGTCAGGCCTACCATTATGCTGACTGTTCCTTTAATTATTGAAAAAATATTCAGGAATTCTATACTTCCGAAATTCACCAAGGGGAAGTTGATCAGCTATTTATATTCATTGCCGTTTTTCAGAAAGATACTTCATTTGTTGGCAGGAAAAAAACTGATGAAGACATTTGGCGGGGAAATAAAATTTTTTGGAATTGGGGGCGCTAAGCTTGATAAAACTATTGAACGCTTCCTGATAGAAGCACGTTTCCCTTATGCCATTGGTTACGGGTTAACTGAAACTTCTCCGCTGCTTGCAGGAGCAAACCCAAAATTTACCCGGTTGCAATCAACAGGGCCGGCCATGGAAGGTGTTGAATTGAAAATTGCAAACCCTGATAAAATTACCGGTGAGGGCGAAATATGGGCAAGAGGTGCAAATATTATGATGGGATACTATAAAGATATGGAACAAACAAGAAAGGTACTTGATGAAAGCGGATGGTTCAAAACAGGAGACCTTGGGATGTTTGATAAAAATAACTTCCTTTACATTAAAGGCAGGCTGAAGAATATGATTGTAATGAACAACGGAGAAAATGTGTATCCTGAGGAGATAGAGACTGTGATTAATAATTTTAATTATGTGAGCGATTCTTTAGTAGTTGAAGAAAAAGGGAAACTCGTAGCGTTGGTATATTTTAACAAAGAAGAGATTGAAAAAAAATATCAGCACATTAAAACTGAGGTGTCTGCATACGTGGAACATAAAATTGAAGAATTAAAAATCGAGCTAAAAGAATATATCAACAAACGGGTCAATAAATTTTCACGAATTCATTTGGTAATCGCCCGGCCTGACCCTTTCAAAAAAACAGCAACACAAAAAATCAAACGATTTTTGTATTCAAAAAACAAATAATTTATTACAATTTAATTTTCTTTTCCAAGTCGTCCACGTAAAGTTTAAACTGCTTGTCGGTTTCAATCAGGTTGTTGACTGTACGGCAGGCGTGTAGCACAGTGGCATGGTCTTTTTTGCCGCAGTGCAGACCGATGGATGCCAGTGACGCTTTAGTAAGTTTCTTGGCAAAAAACATCGAAAGCTGTCTTGCCTGAACAATCTCGCGTTTGCGGGTTTTGGAATTCAGCAGGTCAATATTAATGCCGAAATAATCGCAGACAATTTTCTGAATAAAATCTATGGATATCTCGCGTGAATTGGTGCGGATGAATTTGTCAATGATTTGTTTCGCCAGGTCAATGGTAATGGCTTTCTTATTGAGCGACGACTGCGCAAGCAATGAAACATAAGCGCCTTCGAGTTCGCGTATATTCGTTGTGATGTTATAAGCCAAGTATTCCACAACGTCGCGGGGCATTTCAATGCCGTTATTATAAAGTTTCTTTTCAACAATGGCGATGCGTGTTTCAAGGTCAGGCAACTGCAGGTCGGCAGAAAGTCCCCATTTAAAACGTGAGAGAAGCCGCGGTTCAATGCCTTTCATGTCAATGGGTGCTTTGTCAGAAGCAATTACAATTTGGCATCCACGCTGATGCAGGTGGTTGAAAATGTGGAAAAAGGCATTTTGTGTTGCTTCCTTTCCTGAGATAAATTGTATGTCATCAATAATCAGAACATCTAACATCTGATAAAAATTCATAAAGTCGTTCTGATTGTTGTTTCTTACAGCATCTATAAACTGGCTGATAAATTGTTCGCATTGAACGTACAAAACAATTTTATCAGGAAAATTGTTTTTTATCTGTATGCCGATGGCATGTGAAAGGTGTGTTTTCCCAAGGCCGGTGTTGCAATACAGCAACAATGGATTGAAAGCCGTTTTCCCGGGGTTGTTCGCAACTGCATATCCTGCTGACCTCGCGAGGCGGTTGCAATCTCCTTCAACAAAATTATCAAAAGAATAATTTTCATTGAGCTGAGGATGTACCTGGATTTTTTTGAGGCCGGGTATCATAAAGGGATTGGGAATGTCTTTGGAGTTGCCTTTGTTAAGGTCAATAGGCATTGCCATGCTCGGGTTTTTCAACGCCCTGCGGTTTACCGTGGGTGCTTTGATAGTTAGCGGTGATGTGTTGCCGTAACTGTTTTCCATCACAATGCTGTATTCCAACTGCCCTTCAGTTCCAAGTTCTTTTACAATGGTTTTCTTCAGCAAGTCAATATAATGTTCTTCCAGCCATTCATAAAAGAACTGGCTCGGAACCTGTATTGTCAATGTACCATCAATTAGCCTAACGGGTACTATAGGTTCAAACCAGGTTTTAAAACTTTGATATGGAATATTATCCTTTATTATGTTAAGACATCTGTTCCAAACATCATTATGGTCCCGTTTCATTCTTTTTTCCTTCAACTTATCAACAATTATTTTATTTTAATAAAAAAATACTTTTACGTAACGCTTGATTCCCTAAGAATTTATTCGTCATATCCCTTAATTCTGTTTGTTGTTGAAATTGTTTACAAATATTATCATTTTAATAGTAAAAAAAAAATTTTTTTATGATTATTTTTAAAAATTTTTTATTGACTGTGCGTAACAATATTTAACTCCCGCCTTATCAGCAAAATACAAATCTATACGGCCAAGTCTGACTCCATTATTTCCCGTTTGAGCAATGATTACATTTTCAAAATCTGAATTTTTTATGCTTTTTGATGGATCGAGCAGTGTATGAGTATGGCCTCCAATAATGATATCAATATTTTTTGATTGTTTCGCCAGGCTAAGGTCGCTTATCTGGGCATCGTCATATGAATGCCCCAGGTGAGACAAGCAAACCACGAGGTCACATTTTTTTTGTTTTTTTAGCATGTATGCCATTTCCGCTGCTTTCTCAATGGGGTCTATGTAACGGGTTTTCCCGTAGTTTGATGCATTGACAAGCCCTTCAAGTTTGACACCAAGGCCGAAAACGCCAACTTTTATTCCAACGATATCATAAATTTTATAAGCGGGGATTTTATCTTTTAAAATTGTTTCTGAAAAATCATAATTGGATGAAATAATGTCAAAAGTGGCATACGGTAATTGTTTCAGTAAGCCTTCAAGCCCTGCATCGAAATCATGATTTCCTATGTTCATAGCTGTATATCCCATCATGCTCATCAACTTAAATTCCAGTTCGCCGCCAAAATAATTAAAATATGGTGTTCCCTGAAAAACATCACCTGCATCAAAAACAAGTACATTAGGTTCTTCACTGCGGATTTTTTTTATCATGCTTGCCCTGCGTGCATAACCACCCATGTTGGCATACCTGGCATCATTGGAAGGATATGATTCTATCCTGCTATGAGTGTCATTTGTATATAGTATAGTAAGTTTGTATACTTTTTTTTTGTTCTGTGTTTGTGAGTTGACAGGAAATAACAGCATAAAACATAACAAAGCTGTCAGCGTCAGATAAAGAATATGTGTGTTTTTATTATTCATAATATATGCGCTTATCAAGTTTTGCTTGTATGTTTTTTCCTTCCATGGTCAACTCCTTCAGGTATTCAATGATAATATCGCGCATCCTGATATTAAGTGGAAAACTTTCTAAAGCGTCTGAAAAACACCTGACATTGTCTCCGCCATTATACAGGTAATCGGAAGTAAGAATATAGTATTCTTTACTTACGTCAAATTTTTCTCCTCCAATTGTAACATTGGATGCGGTGTTATCTTTTATGCCCATGGAAATACCTGCTACAGGCATACCTCCTTTTGAGGCAATAAAATCAAGCATTTCTTTAACTTTTGCTCCGCTGAGTTTAGCAACATAAATCTCATTATCAAAGGGCATCAGTTCGAAGATGTTGCCAACGGTAATATTCCCTTTTGGAAGTTCCGTACGAAAACCTCCGTTGTTCAGTAAGCACGCATCGGCTTTCAGATTAAACGACTTATGAAAGTATTGATTTCCTTTATGAAATACAAGGTCTGTTACGAAATTACTCAACAAACTTTCGGGTTCATCTTTTGTAAGGGCAATGTCGGAGAAAGCAACAACTTCGTTCATTTTTCTTTCGAGCTGCTTTGTATAAGGTGCAATAAAGGTTTTGACGATTGAGTCTTCACCAATAGCGGAGTTTAAAACAATCATTGAAGTCTGTGTACTTTCTTCAAGAAGGTGCAAATGCTTTGAACAGGATACTGATAGTATCAGTATAAAAATGAAAGAAAAAGAAATAAAAAACCTGTTCGTCATGCTTTTGTTTTTGCAGATGTAATTTTTTTGTTTGTTTGTCTGGAACGCTTATTTGATAAGCCTTACAGAAAGGGTTATGTCAATAAAAAACGGGGATGCAAATAACATAAATTTTTTTCAATTATTGAACAAATTTTTTCTGATTTTTTTATTTCTTCTGAAAAAAAACCAGAAGCAAATGATACTCAATATAATGAGTATGGCGGAAATTATTTCTGCCTGCGTTATTTGTATCCCGACTAAATTAAATTTGTTGTTCACGCGGATTTTTTCCATAAAAAAACGTTGCGCTCCCATTAAAAAAATCATCAATGAAAACAATGCCCCGTGAATTTTTATTTTTTTGCGGAGTGACCACAACAAAATAAAAATGACAGTGCAAAGTACGGTGTCATAAAAAGACGTTGGGAATACAGGGTTTTCGAGTATGCTGCAATATTTTGCAGTGCAGTTGTCAATAACGATACCTTCATTAATGACATTATGCGGAAAACGGAATGCCCACATCCATTCCGGTAGCCAGGAGAGCCATTCAGGTTTGGGATTTAGATTTTCTATACCCCAGCAGCCATCGCCGGAAAGCATACAGCCGATTCTTCCGATGCCATATGAAATAATAATCGCAGGGGCAGCAACATCCAGAAATACGGGTATGGAAATTTTGTATCTGCGGATGTACCAGATGACGACAAGTGAACCTATGATTAGTCCGCCGTAAAAAGTAAGCCCCATGAAAGAAAAAAACTGTCCGAGAGGGTCGGCAAGAAACTCACGAAAATTTTCAAGGTGGTGAAAAATTTTTGCCCCCAGCAATCCCGATATGGCTGCAATTATCAGAATGTTTGTCGAAAGCTGGTAAGGATGAATTTCAATATCAACCCATAAGGGTTCCTCAAGTTTTTGTTTTTTGTGCGAAAGGTAACGTATAACAACAAATATTGCAGCAGCGGCAAAAGCACCGATAAGATTGCCCCTTAATGAAAAAAGATATTCCTGCGGATTGTCGGCAAATTCGCTGTAATTGAAAAGTATCCCAATAAATTTATGTCCTATAAGGAAACCTGCAATGCCAATAAGTATCAATTCCGTAATTTTGGGAGGAGCGCCTTTCAGTTCTTTTTTATGGATAATTTCAAGTAGCCCTTCTTTTTCTTTTCTCTTCAGTTCGAGCTTTATCAGGTAGGCTCCAGTTAGGTATGCTATTGCAACCATCAACCCGTAGCTTTGTATGGGGATATTAATATTCGTCCCAAAGAAATAATTTATTATATCACTGAATTGTGGAAACATATCTTTTAATAGTTTTCTGATTCGGGAAAATCCACATGGCAAATTCCTTCGTTGTCAATGGATTTGATTTTTATGGTTCGTATTGAGTTTAAAATATCTTCGGAGAATTTTGCTTTTACCCTTATATAATTATCAGTATAGCCTAAAACAAAGCCTTTATATATTTTTGATTCAAAAAGGGCATCGCATTCCCTGCCAATATTTTCATTATAGAACTTATTTTTTTTATCGTCAGATATTTGGTGTAACTCCCTGCTTCTCATTTTCTTTATTTTTTCGCCGACTTGTTGTGTTGCTTTTTCCGCTTTTGTATCCGGACGGGAAGAGTATGTGAATACGTGAATATAAGAGATGTCCGTTTTGTTTATAAAGTCAACGGTTTCCTGATGTTCTGTTTCTGTTTCCCCGGGGAAGCCTGTAATAATATCTGTTGCTACACAGGCATGAGGGATAAGTTTTTTTATTTTTTCAACTCTTGCTGCAAACAATCCGGTATTGTAATTTCTTTTCATCAGTTTCAGTATTTTATCAGAGCCGGATTGCAAAGGAATATGAAAGTGCGGCATAAACTGCGGATGTGATAATATGAATTCAATAACTTGATCATTTACAAGGTCGGGCTCAATGGAAGACAGCCGGATACGTTTTATATTTTTAAATTTTTCTATTTCGGTAAGTAAGTCTAAAAGCGTTTCGGAATTTTTTCTTCCAAAATCTCCCAGATTGATACCTGTCAGAACAAGTTCGTTGCATTTTCCGGAAGTGGCATCTTGGATGTTTTTTATTGTGCTTTCCACAGTGGCACTTCTGCTACGGCCTCTTGCCAATGGTATGGTGCAATAAGAACAGAAATAATCACAACCGTCTTGCACTTTGAAAAAAATACGTGTACGCCCTTCATGCGACCACGAAGGGACAAAGGTTTCAGCAGTATTTCTTTGAAATATTTTTTTGTTTTCAAGTATGTCAACGATGTCATATTTACTGTTGTTGCCGAGCAGTAGAAGATTTGTCCCTTCTTTGCTCAGCCTTTCTTTTTTTAATTCAGCCATGCAACCGATAACGGCCACACAAGCTGCCGGATTTTTTTTTTGTGCCTGCCGTATGCTGGCGATACATTTACGTTCAGCTTGCTGTGTCACCATGCATGAGTGTATCACATAAATATTTGCAGTGGAAGTAAAATCTACAAGGCGATATCCTTTTTGTATGAATTTCTGCGAAATAGCCGAAGATTCTGCAAAGTTCATTTTACAACCGAGTGTATGAAAAGCTACTGTAGTCATAAGCGCGTGCAAAGATACATTTTTATAACCGGAAAGAGTTAATGTACTTGAAAAATATAAAGATTTACTGGATTTACTGTGGTGTGCTGATTTTTCAGATATGAAATCTTGTTATAGCATAAAAATATAAACGATATGTATAAAAATAAGAATAATTCCTTCCCGGCTTTCGAGCCTGCGTCCTTTTCCGGTAAAAAGAAAGAGAAAAAGCAGAAAACCTGCCAGTATGTTAATCCAAAGGTCAAGAATGGATGCAGAAATAACCTGTACAGGATAAATCACTGCTGAGGCGCCGAGTATAAAAAATATATTGAAAATGGTTGAACCCACTACATTACCGATGGCAATGTCCACATTTTTTTTCTGACTGCGACAATAGATGTTGCCAGTTCAGGTAAAGAAGTGCCGATAGAAACAATTGTAAGCCCGATGATACGCTTCGACATGCCAAAATCCATAGCAATGTTTATTGCACTAGATACAAAAAATTTTCCGCCTAATATCAAGCCTGCCAATCCTATAAAAATTTAAAATACAGAATTTATATATGAGCGTTTTTTCTTTGATACTTCCTCAGTTATATTGTTTGTTTTGTTTTTCGAGATTTCAAAGTTATAAACCAGAAAAATTACAAAAATAACAATAGTAAGAAACCGTCAGTTCGTGAAATAAAACTTTCATTGCTTTGGTCAAGGATAATATCATTGGTGGCAAACAACAGGGCAATGGCAGCAAGCAGACTCAGAGGTGTTTAAAACCATGTGGTGTCTCTTTTCACTGCCAAGGGTCTGATGATGGAGCAAATACCCAAGATAAATAATACATTGAAAATGTTGCTGCCAAGCACATTTCCCATAACTATTTCATTGGATTTGTCAACTGCAGCAAAAACATTCACAACAAGTTCCGGCGCTGAAGTGCCGAAGGCCACTATTGTTAATCCTATGACAATATCAGAGATGCCCATGCGGACAGCCAGGCTTGATGCCCCGTCAACAAGTTTGCTGGCCCCCAGAATAAGCAGGACGAATCCTGCAATCAGTTATAGAAAATCAAGCATTCAATGTATTTAGTATAACTTCAAATTATGACACAAAAAAAATGTAACATGTTTTTGAAGTCACAAAAATACACTTTGTATCAAAATAAATCGGGCTATAGTTTTAATATTTTCTTTTTTGCCAGAAATGTTTTATTGTCAGAAATTGTTATAAAATATATTCCATTGCTGTATTGATTAACAGCAACTCTATCTTTAAGGCAGCCTGTTCCCGACAATTTAGTTTTGTGCAGTATATTCCCATTATAATCAAACAAGGTAATATAGAAGTCGTTAGGATTTATACTTTCAAATTCTATACATAAGTATTCATTTACCGGATTGGGATAAACTTTTATTTCATATAAATTCCACGGTAAAGTATAAATAAAAGCATCTGTTTCAAAAACAACATGTATGCTATGATTTTCGGTAACATTCACAAATTCATAGTTGGAAACGATACCTATGCTGTTTCCGTCAACCAACACATCAGCAATATAGTAGTTAGCATCCGGAGTAAAAGTAAAACTTTGGTTGCTGCCGTACTGAACTTCCACATCCCCTGCAGGATTTATAGTTCCATTTGCACTTGATGTAGCGGTTATTATCAGTGTATCAATATCAAAAATTACATGTATGGTGTGGTCTTCGGTAACATTCACAAATTCATAGTTGGAAACGATACCTATGCTGTTTCCGTCAACCAACACATCAGCAATATAGTAGTTAGCATCCGGTGTAAAAGTAAAATTTTGGTTGTTACCATACCAAACCTCCACATCCCCTGCGGGGTTTATAGTTCCGTTTGCACTAGCTGTTGCAGCTATTATCAGCGTATCCGTGTCAAAAATTACATGCAGGGTGTGATTTTCAGTAACATTCACAAATTCATAATTTGAAACAACGCCTATACTGTTTCCGTCAACCAACACATCAGCGACATAGTAGTTTGCATCCGGAGTAAAAGTAAAACTTTGGTTATCACCGTACTGAACTTCCACATCCCCTGCGGGGGTTATTGTTCCGTTTGCACTAGCTGTTGCCGTTATGGTCAGTGTGTCAATTTCAAAAGCTGCATGTATGGTGTGGTCGGCGTTTACATTATTAAATGTATAGGTAGCAACAGGGCCGACACTTGCGTCATCAACAGCAACATCTAATATATGAAAACCTGTTTCCGGTGTTATAGTGTATAACTGGTTGTTGCCCGCATCAACATAAACTGTATCGGGAGGGTTGATAGTTCCTCCTGTATCGGTTGTAGCTATAATTTCATAAAATGCAACTTTGGTAAAATTATGGATGTAGGTATGGCCGTACTGTGAAAAAGCATTTTTTGCCCGTATGCCAAGAAAATTGCTTCCTATGGGCAATGCCGACAAATCAAATGTTTCTGAAAAATCCCAGAGCGTGTCAGCAGGCAGCGTCATGGGCGTGGCGTTTCCTATACCGGGCTCGGTGTTGAAAAAATATTCATACTCAGTCAGGTCTGATATGGGCACATTGCTGTAATTGTCAACGTAAAAACGATAAGTATGTGTTATGCCCCAGTTATTATATGCATCTCCGGCACGGATACCAATAAAATGCATACCATTTCCAAGAGCACTGATGTCAATAATCTCATTCAGTGCCAACAAGCTGTCCGGCGTAATGGGAAGGGATATTTGTTTGCAATAGCCGCTGTCATGGTCAAAAAAGTATTCCACTTTAATAATATCGGGAATTTCGCTTTCCGTAGTATAATTATCAACCAGAAAATGGTGAACATGTGTAATACCCCAGTTGCCAATGCTGTCTTTGGCACGTATGCCGAGAATATGATGTCCGTTGGTTAAGCCGGTAACAGGAAAGAGCTCATTCAGATTGAGTAGGCTATCGGGTGTGATACTTATCTGAGTGGCAAGCCCGTAACCTGGGTCGGAATCAATGAAGTATTCTGCAGCTGTTACATCCGACAATACAGTCTGGGCCTGGATTGGCATGAAGAACAGCATAAGCAGAATACCTGATATATACTTAAGATATGCTTTCATAAAACTAATTGTTAGATTTAATTTTTATGTCTGAAGGCAGGTTGCTGTTTCCGGAGCCGGTGGCGGGTGCGTAAAAATAATATATTGCAGGAACCGGAGGTATGCCAGATAATTTATAAGGGTTGTTGCCTCCAAACATCCCGCAATCCTCTCCCAAAGCACCATACCCTATAGCCGGATTCGATACGTCATCAATCAACCTGTATTTGCCATCAGGGCTTGGATCCGAAAGATTGAAAACCAAATTCATATCTACATTTTGCATGTTGTCGGGCAAAGGGAATTGAGTGCCATTGCCAATGTTGTTGCTGACAATAGAATTGGTGCTGGAAAAATTTCCGTTTTTTATTATGTTATTAAAGACATTGGCATTATACAGGTAAACATTCCCTGAAAAAACATTGTGTGTTACGGTTGCCGAGCCATTGCTTAAGTTGTTTAAAGCAGTTCCTCCTGATGTGTGAGCAATATAATTGTTTGAAATAATAAGGCCTATGGTGCCTGAATTGGGCGTGTAAATAGCCCATCCGTTTCCTGCACGTTCTATATAATTCTGAACAATTATTGTTTTAGATGCATATATTCTAATCGCAGGTTGATTATCGCTGTGCGTTGAGGAAAGATAAAAACAATTTCTCTTAATGGTTATACATGTGTCGTGTATATCTATACAGGTGTAATAGTTTCCGGAAGAAAATTTAATTCCCATAACTATCGAACCGGTTGAACCTTCATAAAAAGAGCTTCCTCCAACAGTGGCATTAAACTGGTTTGCCTGAGTTTGAGGATTGTTGCCCAGAAAATACCCGGGGCCAATAATGACAACTCTTTTACTGCATGAAAAGCCGCTATAGTTAACAGGAGAACCTTCCACATAAATAGTGTCGCCGCTTGCTGCAGCGTTAATAGCTGCATTTATTGTTGTATGGGGTGCGCCCAGCCCCTGATTGTTTACTCTTATCCGGGCTGCCTGGGTTGTAAAAGCAGTAATCATGATTACTGCAAACATGATGTAAAACTGTTTTTTCATGATTTTTAGATTTATGGATGAATAATTATTTTACAAATGAATAAATTTGAGATGTTAAAAATAATATAAATTTTATTTACAAACAACTTTTTTAAATTAAATTTAAAAAATGTTCTCTCCTGATAAAATATCAGTATTTGCCCTGCGATTTTTTTTCACGCCTAACGATTCTCACCCCAATAATAAGAATTGCCAGTGAAATCATACTAAACAAAAGCCCTATAAAATTAAAATTGAGAATCAGGTCAATCATTCCGTATATGATACCTAGGCAAAGTATCCCTACAATAGAATAAAGTATAAATCTGTTTAATCTCCGGATATTACGTGCATAGTGTTTTGGGTATGCCGGGGGTTGATGCGTACTGCGCTGGTAATAGCTGGCATCTGCAGGATGCCGGAAGCGGGGGTCGGTGTTTACTTTATGTGACCCGGGGTATTTCAGCTCAAAATCATAGCGTTTTCTCAATGCGGGGTCAATCAGGGTGTGATAAGCTGTATTTAACAACTGAAAAATTTCAACCGAGTCTTTACCGTGATAAACGTCAGGATGATATTTGCGGGCTTTTTCTTTGTATGCTTTTTTTATTTCATGGGGTAATGCGTGGTGTGATATCCCTAATATTTTATAATAATCAATAACCGCCATACCCTTATTTTTGGGTTTCTTTAATGATTTTGCCGTTTGCTTTTTTCAGTATTTTTCCGCCTTTATTAATTATTTCTACGCCTTCTTTTATAAAAAGACAGGCATTTTTTTTTAGTATGATTTGCGCTTTATTATTAAGAGTGAGTTTGCTATTGGCTTCTAAAATCATGGTGCTTCCATTGTCAATGACCAATTTCGATTTTGGTTGTAAAATGATTTCGCTTCCTGTTTTGGCAACGAAATTAGTAGTAGGGGAGAAGTACCCGCTGATGCTGTCGCGAAACAACTGATTGGGCGTATAATTCTGGTCTAATAAAATAGTTTTTCCGCCTTGCAATATCAGCTTTTCATGAAGGATAATTTTTCCCGTCCATCGGGTGTTGTTTTTAACTTCGTAATCGTCCCAGCCGATATCCACTTTGAAGGTTCCATTATTAAGGTCTTGCATTTTTATGTACAATCCGCTGAGATAAATACTTCTTGTATTGGGAAGTGATGTTTTATTGAATTTTTTTGACCCCTGATTTACATAATATGTTACTGTATTGACAGGTGCGGGGTTAGTTCCAATATCCATCACAGCCCCATCGGTAAAGGCATCCAGGTTGTCGCCGAGGTAGGGCAGATTATCGTATCGTTTTCCTTTACGATAAACAATAGCGGGAAATTCAAACCTGCCGCGGTCGCTGATGCTTTTAAGATTTCCTTCTGTATCAAAAAAATGTGTTTGCTGGTCCACATAACCCGAAAGCGGGTTGGGTTTGTTGCAGGATTCTGAATGATACACCGACTTCCATGCTACGCAAAATACCGTATCTGTAAGCGAAATGAGTTCCATATCCCAATTGCCTTTGGCGTTTACAACCCTGAGGTTGTCAGTTTCATTAAGCGGAAAAACTTCTTCATATTTATTACCCTCGATAATATCCCTGCCTACCTGAATATAGGAGTATATACCCGGTGTTCCTGCGTCTCTGCATTCGGCAGAGTTTGAAAACTGCAGAAAATCTAATTTTCCGTTTTTCCCTACCTGGTGGTTTTCGAGCCACAGGTATTGATTTGATGCATTTTCATCCACATAAGGAAGTTGTATCCGGATGGCGTCACCTGTGCTGACAAAGTCGCGCAGGATAAATGTTTGTCTGCCTGATGCTTTGTTGATGTCTGAATTTTTTCCACTGGCAGCAATGGCAAATTGGTCGGGATTGTTGATGCTGTCAAACCATCCCAGCCGCCAGCGTTCGTATGCGTTACAACTTATCAGGCTGGAGCTGTAGCCGCCGATGATACCCCAGCCGCCCTGAATGCCTATGAAAGTACAAGCCGAGTAAGTCCCGTAATGATTTCCTCCTGAAGCATGAAACCCGTTGCCGCCCAGCAGGGCGTGAGAAAACTCATGAATGAGTATGGATTTTCCTGGTATTGAAAACTCAGACATTCCAAGGTTTTGGCACGAAAGCATTCCGTGTTCGTAGTAAACGCTGTTATAAAATTTTAACATATTGGATTTGCCGGCGCTCATAAAAAAGTTTCCTTCACCGGGGTTGTGTTGACCGTAATTATAGAGCTGCTTACTTCCTTCGTAAGTTCTGCCGCTGTTTCTGAGGATTACCTGAATAAAATCAATCTTTCCGTTGGGCGTTGTACTTTTTTTTAAGCCTGATTTTCCGCGTTCAAAAAAGTCGTAGTCGGATATCGAATCGTGGCCGAACACCGTCCTTACGCCTCCCTTCTGGTTAATTAGGTTTATAGAAGCTTTTATCAGGTCATTATATGTAAAGTCTTTGCCGGGTTTATCTGGTGTGATAGCCGATTGAGCAATGTTCACTATAATAAAATCTCCCAGATAGATAAAGTTACCCAGGCTCGATTCGTAGAAATATTTTGTGACCCAGCCTGTGGGTTTGTGGTTGTGTAAGTCGCTGTTCATAAAACCCGAAAGCATAGCGGTGGGGACATTATCGTTGATGCTGTTTGCTTTTCCGGCTTGCCAGGGGTGGGTCTTGTCGTTGTACAGCGGGTCACGTTCAGGTGTTTGGTCGTAAACGATATTGATAAGGATGTTCAGGGCACGCATTTTTATTTTTGCAGGAATGCTGTTACCGTTACGACTCGAATATTTGAACTGGGCTAAAGATAGAAGCGGCAAGGTGATGAATAATAGGATGAAAAAATTTTTTTTCATAAATGAAAAGGCTTGCTGTTTCATTATCAAAAATAACTAAAAATGCGGAGTCTGCAAAAAATAAAGCAGCAGTTCCGTAAGCCGGGTTCTGTTTTAGCCTGTCATTTATCTGGCTGCGCAGTTACCTGAACAATCTAACGGCCTACCCTCCGGAATCGGGCGGGCAGCCCTCTGTCTCCGGTTTATTTGGCCTTTCAACCCATAAGGTTTGCCCGTGTGCTATGTTGCCATAGCAAGCCGTGAGCTCTTACCTCACGTTTTCACCCTTACCTAAATACCGAAGTATCCTGGCGGTTATTTTCTGTGGCACTGTCTGTCTTCCGGTTGCCCGGAATCCTTCCCGTTAGGAAGTATGGCGCCCTTTGTTGCCCGGACTTTCCTCCCCCCCGACAGGCAAATCTGTCGGGACAGCGACAAGCCGAACTGTTGCTTTATCAATGCAAAATTATGAAAAATAACTGATATGAAGCGTGTATATTAGTATGTGAATTAACCAACTGATTATTTTCCAAAAAATAGCTACTTTCGCACTACAATAATTTCATGGATGGCATCAGAAAAAGTTTATATAAAAGGCATGGGGATGATATCTGCCATTGGTTTTAATGTGCAGGAAGCCCTGCATTCGCTCCGTGAATTGAAATACGGAGTGGGGCCAATAACCCATTTGGATACGGTTTATAAAGGAACTATCCCTGTGGCGGAGGTAAAAAAAACCAATGAAGAACTGAAGAACTTTCTTTGTATTGACACAGATACTGTTATTTCCAGGACATGCCTTCTTGGAATGTGTGCTGCATCAGAAGCTGTTAATTCGGCAGGCATTGATACCGGCAAATTCCGTTGCGGGATTGTTTCCGCTACCTCTGTAGGAGGTATGGACCTCAGTGAGATTTTTTATGATGAGTTTTACAACGACCACAGCAAAGGCGATAACAGGTATGTGAAAAGCCATGACTGTGCCGACAGCACCATGCGTATTGCCCTATTTCTCGGTATAAAAGACTTTCAGGCTACCATCAGCACGGCGTGTTCTTCGTCAGCCAATGCCATCATGTATGCTTCCCGGCTGATAAAGAATAATATCCTTGATATAGCAATTGCCGGAGGCACCGATTCGCTGACAAGGTTTACTGTCAACGGCTTTAACACCCTGATGATACTTGACAAAAATCATTGCCGCCCGTTTGATGCAGGTCGTGCGGGCTTGAATATCGGCGAAGGCGCTGGTTATGTGGTACTTGTCTCTGAAAAAGTATTAAACGAAACACAGAAAGAAGCTTTTGCCGAAGTGAAAGGTTATGGCAATGCGAACGATGCTTATCATCAGACCGCTTCTTCTCCCGACGGACAGGGAGCTTTTCTGGCGATGAGCAAAGCTATGTCGATGAGCGGCCTGCAACCCTACGAAATTGATTACATCAATGTTCACGGGACAGGAACAGGGAACAACGACCTTTCGGAAGGCATTGCCATGAAGCGCATTTTTGGAGACCACGTGCCGCTGTTCAGTTCTACGAAACCTTTTACAGGGCATACCCTTGGAGCTGCAGGGGGAATAGAAGCTATCATATCCATTCTTGCAATAAAGAATAAATTGGTTTTTCCAAACCTCAACTTTAAGGAGCCTATTCCCGAGCTGAATATTTCGCCTGTTACCCGTTTAACGGAAAATGTTAAAGTTACTAATGTTTTATCCAATTCTTTTGGTTTTGGAGGCAACAACTCATCCCTGATTTTATCCGAAGTGTAATAAATGGACAAACTTCAAACTCTCTTATGAAAGCATATATAAAATCATTTTCGTTAATAAGCCCTTCACCCTCGTTTGAAGAAGTGTTGCAAGTATCAGCACAGATTGAATATAATTCCCAATACCTGACCTGTATTGAACCGAATTATAAATCTTACATCAACCCTACTTTGATACGCCGCATGAGCCGGGTTGTTAAGATGGGAGTAACAGTGGCGTTGCGATGCCTGAAAGATGCCGGTATCGAGAACCCCGATGCGATTATAGCAGGCACAGGCCTGGGTTGCATTGAAGACACTGAAAAATTCCTGAATGAAATCATCATCAACAAAGAACAATTTCTACCTCCTACATCATTCATACAATCCACACACAATACCATAGCTGGGCAGATTGCACTTCTGCTGAAATGCAACAGTTATAACTACGCTTATGTTCATCGAAACTTTTCGTTTGAAAATGCCCTTCTGGATGCCCTGATGATGTTACATGAAGAAGAAAATAAGAATATACTTCTTGGTGGTGTGGATGAAATTACGGCAGTTTCTTACGAAATAATGAAGCGTTTGGGGATTTATAAAAGCGTTGAAGGGCTGACAACAAATGTTTTTATAAACCCCACAGAAGGAAGTATAGCTGGAGAGGGGGCATCTTGTTTGTTGCTATCCGACAAGAAAGAAAATGCTATTGCTCTTATAAATGGAGTAAAAACATTTGTTAATCCTGAAACTTCAGAAGAAATAAATAAACAGATTAATGAGTTTCTAAAATCTCACGAATTAACGCCAGAAGATATTGACAATATTATTATGGGATACAACAGTGATAGCCGTTACGATGTAATTTATAATAGTGTAGAAAAGGAATTGTTTCCCAACAAAAACATTTTGTATTATAAACATCTCTGCGGTGATTATTTTACATCTTCGGCATTTGCAGTCTGCATGGCAGCTTATATACTAAAAATAAAACAAATTTCTCCTGCCATAATATTTAAAAAGGGAAATGAAGCTGTTCCCAAACACATTTTAATTTATAATCAGTTTTCCGGACAAGAGCATTCATTAATTTTATTATCAGGATGCTGAAATACAGAACATTCACTATTATTTTTATTGTCAGCATTGTCAGCATTGCAATGCTTTTCCTTTACTCTGGTATCTCTCCTTGGTGGTTTTTTGTGGCAGCTTTATTGTATTTGTTTTTTTTGGTGGTCGGTTCTTCATTTATTAAGATGTCATTTTTCATTGAAGCATTATGCCGCTTTCAAAGCCGGGACAAGATAATTCTTTCTTTTGATGACGGCCCGGATGAAACTAACACCCCAAGGATACTGGAAGTATTGAAAAAACATGATGCAAAGGCTATATTTTTTTTAATCGGAAGCAATGCCGAACAACACCCAGAACTTGTAAAAAGAATATCTGCAGCCGGGCATAATATAGGCAACCATTCATATCAGCATAATTTTTTATACGACCTCAAGACATCTCAGGCTATCGAAAAAGACATAACAAAATGTAATGAAATAATTAAGGGCATAACAGGCAAAGAATCGGAATTTTTCAGGCCACCTTATGGAGTTACAAACCCTGCAATAAAAAAAGCACTCAGCAGAATTAAGTTGATTCCTGTTGGTTGGAGTCTGCGTACTTTTGATACCGTTACAAAAAACAAAAACAAGCTTTTCAGAAAATTACAAAAAGTTAAACCGGGATATATCATACTTTTTCATGACAGAGTGAATGATATTGAAATGATTCTGGATGATTTTCTGTTATTTTGCAAAGAAAAAAAACTCATAACTGTATTACCCGAAGAAGTGCTAAAGAAGTAAAAGGATGAAAAAAATATTTTATATTCTGTTGTTGATTGTTACTGTCCCTATTGGCACCCTGCATGCTTTACCTCCAGATACAACATTTCGCGTGTTGAAAGATACATCTGTCCTGAAGCGTAAAATAAGTGAATATACTGCAAGCCTGCAAAGTCTTGAAAGCAATTTTGTGCAGCATAGGTATATATCTGTATTAACCGTTCCCGTAGAGTCTAAAGGATATTTCTGTTATAAAAATGATGCGATGATACGCTGGGAATACATTGAACCGTTCAAATACCTGATGATAATTAATAACGAAACGGTATATGTCAGCGATGAGGGTAAAAATACTGCCTTCAATATGTCGGGAAACACCGGCTTTGGCAGAATTGCAAATTTATTTGACAAAATGTTCAAAGGAAATGTAATGGATGATAAAAAGGATTTTTCGTGTGGGTATTTCGAAAATGACTTGTATTATAAAATGGTACTGAATCCAAAAAATAAAAACATTAAAAACTTTTTTATTGAAATTCACCTATATTTTGAAAAATCATTATTTTCGGTGGAAAGAATTATTATGAAAGAGCAATCGGGCGATATAACCGATATCATTTTCCATGACAGAAAGCTTAACGGAAATGTGCCTGACGATAAATTTATCATAAAATAGTTTTATGCTGAAAGATACTTTTTTTAAGATATTGGAATTTTCAAATGAAGGAAACAAGGATGTGTTCAAAGTTGAGATAAACCAACAACATAAAATTTTTGAAGGGCACTTCCCCGGAAATCCTGTTGTTCCGGGAGTTTGCCTTTTTCAAATGGTAAAAGAATGTATTGAAGTTAAAGAGGCAAAGAAACTTCAGCTTTCAAAAGCGAAAGAGATTAAATTTCTAAGCATAGTTAACCCGCAATTAAATAATGTTTTGCATATTGAAATCATTCCCGGAATGGAAGAAGATGGTTTGTTGCCATATAATATCGTTGTTTACGACGGTACAAATGTATGTTTGAAAATGAAATCTGCTTTTGCAGTGAGCAGTTATCAGTGAGCAGTTATCAGTAAACAGTTATCAGTGTACACTTATAGGTAATCAGTTATCATTTTCATAATTTTCCAGTGACTAATTTAACTTTAAATAATAGAAAAATGACGGAACTATTGCAGATGGCTGTTTCGACCGCAGTTGATGCAGGAAAAGAAATAATGAAAATATACCATGACAGGGTGAGGATAAGTATTAAAAGAAATTTAACTCCTGTTACCAATGCCGACAAGGCGGCGAACAGGCTTATCATTGAAAGATTAGCCGTATCAGAAACACCCGTAATTTCTGAAGAAGCATCGATAATACCTTATACCGAGCGCAAACAATGGCCATTATGCTGGTTGGTTGACCCGCTGGACGGAACTAAGGAGTTTATTACTAAGAGTAAGGATTTTACAGTGAATATTGCTTTGATTAGAAAAAACATTCCCGTGCTTGGTGTCATTTATGCACCAGCCTATGAAACACTTTTTTTTGCAGGGGAGAATATTGGCTCATTCAAAATCAGCAATGTTTCAGAGATAGTGTCTGTAAATAATGATATTAGCGCCATGATGGTTAAAGCTACAAAGTTGCCATGCACCCGAACTGAAACTTATACTTACATTGTTAGTAAGTCACATATTAATACAAGGACACGCAAATACCTGAAAAACGATACACGCCCAAAGCAATTTCTAAGCAAGGGCAGCTCATTAAAATTATGCGCTCTTGCCGAAGGCAGTGCCGATGAATACCCGCGTTTCGGGCGTACCATGGAATGGGATACTGCCGCCGGTGATGCCATATTGCAAAACGCCGGAGGAAAAATTGTCAGTGCGGCAGGAGGGGAGGCATTGAAATACAACAAAGCCGACCTCGCAAACCCCGAATTTATTGCGTACCGTTTATCCAGTTGACAATAGATTCAGAAAAAGGTTTTACTGATGATGCAAAGGTGTTGAACAATTTGCCATTCTTGTCAATAAGATATTTCTGAAAATTCCACTTTACATTGGAATCCATCACGCCATTCAGTTTTTTGTCGGTAAGCCATTGATATACCGGGTCCATATTTTTTCCAGTAACGCTGACTTTTGACATCATCTGGAAAGTAACGCCATAATTCCGTGAACAGAATTCTTTAATCTCCTCGTTATCCAATGGCTCCTGATTCATGAAATCGTTTGAGGGAAACCCAAGTATAACAAAGTTCCCGCTTCCATATTTTTTGTGTAGCTCCTCCAAGTCTTTATATTGTGGTGTATAACCACATTTTGAAGCGGTGTTAACAATCATCACTTTTTTTCCTTTCAGAATAGAAAAATCAAATTCATTTCCATCAAGAGTTTGTGCTTTAAGCATGTAAAAACCTGAACTGTTTTGTGCAAACATAATGTTAGCTGTCAATAAAGTAAATATTAAAGTAATTGTTCTCATTGTTTTACTTTTTTTACATTTATCAAAAATTGAACCATTATTTAGAATTAATTTAAATAATTTTTTTAATTTAATTGTTAATAGAATTATTAAAAATTTTACTCATAACTTTCTGTTTTTTACGTTTATTTACTTAAATTTGCTAGTTTATTAATAATATTTCATGTTTATGTATTTAAAATCCAGCCTCATACAATTTTTTTTATTTGTTATTTCATTGAATTTATTTGCCCAAACAAATACCGGATGGTTACCTATCGGTTTATCTGCAAGCGGTAAAAATATGCAAAATGGTGTGGAAGCATTTTACCAGCTTGGTAAATGCAATAGTGAAGATGTAATTTGTATTAAATTTATTAACAATAATAATTTTGGTGTAAATATGGAATGGAATGATGCTGTTTTTACTATGGAACATAAATGGATTAGTAACGTAAAAACCGAAAAAAGAAAATGCTTAACACTTGGACAAGGAGAAACTGTATCAGGAGATTGCAAGAAAAATAAGAACAGTGAACTGCGGGTAAAAATAAATGAATTTATTACTGACATTAAAGATTTTAACTTGTTTGGTTTAAATAATTTTAAAGTAACAAGTATTATTGAATAATATTTCGTTCTAATGATATATCATCCCAAAATGAAACATTATTACATAAAAAGTTTTTTATTAATAATTTTTATACTTCTAGGTATTTTCTCTTCATTTTCTCAACAAACAGTATCCACCACTGTTTATTTTTCGGGATTTCAGGCTTGTGGGGGGTGTACTGTCTGTGGTGATGACTATTGGTGCACTAACACTCCGGGAAGTTATTGCGGGGATACTGAACCATGCCGATCAATATCTTTCTTTGACCCTGTTCCTCCCGGAAATGTTATATCCAATGTTGTTGTAAATTATTGGACGGGAAGTTGCGAGGGAGCAGCAATTTATGGCACTTTAGCTAATAATTCTACAGATATTTTTACACTCCCTGTAGCTTATGATGGCAATACCGGATGCTTGTGCAGTGACCTTCCATGCGTGCTTACAACTTCCGTTTCAGCCAGCTTCCCTTGTGGAATCAATGGCTATAATTATGGAGGCATTAATTACTTCACAGTATGTTCTAATGCGCCCATGTGTATTAACAGGGCAGAACTTATTTTTTCATATGTAGATATTAGTGTTATGACTCCAACCATAACCGCATCAGGGCCAACATTTTTCTGTGGAGGCGGAACAGTTACGCTTACTGCCAACAGCGGATATATTTCTTACAATTGGAGTACAGGAGATAATACACAGTCAATCACTGTTTCACCAACTTCTACAACAACTTATACTGTTTCAGTTACCACTACTACAGGATGCACTACAGCAAATGCATCATTAACAGTTACAGTTGTCCCTTATCCTACTATTACTGCTACAGCAACATCACCTACAATATGTGTTGGGCAATGCACTGACCTTAATGCATCAGGGGGAACTACTTACGGATGGGCGCCGGGGAATCTTACCGGAGCTACAGTTAATGTATGTCCAACATCAACTACTGTATATTCAGTGCTGGGCGAAAATTCAGGTTGTACGGGTACAACAAATGTAACTGTTAATGTGTTTCCTAATCCGGTTACAACTGCAACAGCATCACCAACTATTATTTGTACGGGGCAAAGTTCAACTTTGACAGCAAGTGGTGCCAGTACTTATACCTGGCAGCCTGGTGATATGACGGGAAGCAGTGTTACTGTTTCTCCAACGACAACAACAATTTATACTGTTACAGGAGCAAATGACATTTGTACATCCCAGGCAACTGTTACCATTACTGTTGACCCAACCCCAGCTATTACAGTTACGCCATCAGCCCCTTCAATTTGTTATGGTCAATCAGTCGATTTGACAGTAAATAGTTCAGTTCCTTTAACAAACTGTACGTGGAACCCTACTACAGGGTTAAATCCACCGAATTCATGCAATCCCACAGCAAACCCAACCACAACTACTACATATTTTGTCCAGGGGCAGTCAGGGGCAGGATGTTCCAATACTACAAGTGTAACTGTCACTGTTAATCCATTGCCATTAGTAAGCGTATCTTCAGATGCTCCCAATAATACCATCTGCAGCGGTCAATGTACTCAACTTTCTGCTACCAGCACTCCAGCCGATACAGGATGGTTGTGGGCGCCGGGTAATGGATTAAGTTCAACTACAATATCAAACCCTGTAGCTTGCCCAACAGCAACAACTACTTACACAGTAGGTGCTCAGACTGCAGCAGGGTGCACAGGCACTAACAGTATAACTATAACTGTAAATCCGACATCAACACTTATTGTGTCTCCCGACCCTGCAAATATTTGTGCTGGCAATAGTGTGCAGATGGATATAACCGGTATTCCACCCTTGAGTAATTGTACCTGGAGCCCAACCACCGGCCTGACACCTCCGAACGGCTCTTGTTCACCGACTGCTTCACCGGCTTCGACAACAACCTATACAATCACTGGGGAGAATGCTTACAATTGCACCAGCAGCACATCTGTAACTATAACAGTTCACCCGAACCCTGTAATCACCATCACTCCTGAAGCTGATACGATATGTTATGGAGAGTCTACAACACTCCAAGCTTCCGATAATCCATCAGGGCTTGTTACTACATGGACCTGGGACCCTCAATCATATCTGAATCCGGCAAACAGCAGCACAACAATTGCTAATCCGCCCTCCACAGTAACTTATACACTTACAGGCACTTCTGACGCAGGCTGTACTGATTCTGAATCAATCAATGTTGTTGTTGACCCTTTACCAGTACTCACGTTTGATATCTTGCCAAATTTATGTATCACTTCCACTCCCTTTTTGCTGACACAAGCTTTGCCTTCAGGAGGCTATTATTCAGGTCCAGGAATTTTCAATGATACTTTATTCCCATCTATGGCAGGTGTCGGTACTCATACTATTACATATTACTACACTGATCAATTGACGGGTTGTTCAAATACTATTACACAAACCATCACTATAGATGCAGGCATTACAGTTTTGGTCAATCCTTCCAGTGTTACCATTTGTCCAGAAAACAATGCTATGCTCACGGCCAGTGGTGCTACCACTTATGTTTGGTCGCCATTTCTTGGGCTTAGCTCCAGCACAGAACCTATTGTTATAGCTCATCCGCCTACAAGCCAGATTTATACTGTGGTAGGTTCTGACCCTAACGGGTGCAGCGGAGCGGCAACCGCAACAGTAAATTATTATAACACTAATATTGTAAATATTTTTGCAGAACCTCCTTGGGGATGCAACCCTGTTCATATTACAGGTAGTTATGTGCCAGAATGGCTTATTAGAGATTCTTCATGGGTGTGGAATTTTGGAGATTACTATAGCAATAGTGATGTGTATCACGAAAAGAACCCTACTCATTTTTATCAGCATGAAGGTAATTATGTAATATCGTTTCATGCTCAGGATACAAACGGGTGTGCTGTAATTGATACCGAATACGTTGAAGTATTCATCACTCCCCAAGCTGATTTTTATTCCATACCCGATGTCGCATACACCGACAACCCCCAAGTTCAGTTTATTGATTTGTCACTTGGTGCAAACTACTGGTTCTGGAATTTTGACGACTATGCCTCCTATGAGTATAACTTTTCTGATCAACAGAACCCCTTCCATATCTTTTCAGACTCCGGCACTTATCTGGTTCAGTTGATAGTAACCAGCAGCCATAATTGTTCTGACACCGTTGAAAAGCCAATAAGGATTAATCAGGAAACTACCATATTCATTCCAAATGCATTTACGCCAAACAATGACTTACTAAATGATGTTTTCAAACCCAGCATTATAGGTATAGATAATGCGTCTTATAAATTCTATATTTTCGACAGGTGGGGCAGGCAGCAATTCTTCACAGATAATGTTGAAAAGGGGTGGAATGGTAAATATGATGATAAAGAATGCGAGACAGGTGTCTATGTTTACCTGATATTATATAAATCATATACAGGAAAAGATTTTAAACTAAAAGGCACTGTGACGTTGGTCAGGTAATTCTTAACAATGTTTAAAATGTTTTGATAAAGAAACGGCCGATAGTTGGTTAAATGTTTTATTATGTGTTATTTTAAAGCTATATCCGTTATTGTTCTTGTGTTTGAAATCGTAAAATTATTAATTGAAATATTTATAACTATACTACAATAATGGCTTTTAAAAATTTTAAAATTGACGAACTTAAAGATATTTCAAAAAATATTCGTAAAGATATATTGCTGAGCCTTGCTGAGGCAGGCTCTGGCCATACCGGAGGCTCACTGGGGTTGGCTGATATATTTACCTGCCTGTATTTTTCTATAATGAACCATAAACCTGATGACCCGGGATGGCCTCTGAGAGACCGGCTTATACTTTCCATTGGCCATGTTGCACCGGTTCTGTATGCTACTTTGGCTCATGTAGGCTATTTCCCTATCGAAGAGTTATTGAGTTTACGTAAATTGTGTTCCCGCCTTCAGGGGCATCCGGGAAGAGACCATGGCCTGCCGGGTATTGAATTGTCTGCCGGTTCACTTGGACAAGGCTTATCTGTTTCGGTGGGGATGGCGCTTGCAGCAAAATATGATAAAGCAAACTACAGGATTTTCTGTGTTATGGGCGACGGAGAATTACAGGAAGGTTCTGTGTGGGAAGCGGCTATGAGTGCAAGCCATCACAAACTTGACAATTTATACGTGATAGTTGACCGCAACAATCTTCAGATTGATGGCAAAACATCAGATGTTATGGAAATAGAGCCCCTGCATGAGAAATGGAAATCTTTTGGATGGGAAGTTATGGAATGTGATGGAAATAATCATGAAGATTTTATTTCTGTATTTGATAAGTTCGAAGAACGAAATTCAAAACCCAGGATTATTATTGCTCATACGATAATGGGAAAAGGAATACCTCCTATAGAGAACGATTACCGCTGGCATGGCAAAGTGCCATCAAAAGAAGAGGCTGAAACATTTATTGGGATGTTAAAATAATTTATTATGGAATTTATCAACAGAGGTAGCAGGCCTACAAAAATCGGTTTTGGAGAAGGTATAGCAGAAGCGGGAAAAAGATTTTCGGATTTATTTGTTTTAGGAGCGGATATTACAGCATCTGTCGGTCTGGATTTATTTGCAAAAACATTTCCCGAACGCTTTTTTTCGCTGGGTATCGCCGAACAAAACTGTGTCGGCGTTGCTGCGGGTTTGGCACTCAATGGGAAAATTCCTGTATTTGCTACCTATGGCGTTTTTGCTGCGTTAAGAGCTGCAGATCAGATAAGGGTTTCTATATGTTACAACAATTTGCATGTGATAATAGGCGGAGCACATGCCGGCATTTCTGTCGGACCTGATGGCGCTACTCACCAGGCTTTGGAAGACTTAGCCGTGATGCGTGTATTGCCTAATATGACTGTGCTTTCACCTTGCGATGCCACGCAGGCAAAATTATTGGTGCTGCATGCAGTTGAAAAATTAAAAGGCCCCGTTTACATTCGCTTTGGACGCGAAGCAGTGCCGGATTTTACATCTGAAAATTTACAAACTGAAATAGGTAAAGGGCAAGTATTTAAAGAAGGTGCTGATGTTTGTATTATTGCGACAGGGCATATGGTGTGGGAAGCCTTGCAGGCGGCTTACCGGCTTGAAGAAAAAGGTGTTAATGCAAGGGTAATAAACTTACATACCGTAAAACCCATTGATAAAAAGATTATTATTGATGCGGCACGAGAATGCAAAAAAATTATTACCGTTGAGGAGCACCAGGTTTCTGCGGGGTTTGGTAGTGCAGTGTCGGAGGTTGTATCACAGGAATGTCCGGCAATTATGAAATTAATTGGTGTTCATGACCGTTTTGGCGAATCGGGGAAACCTGACGAACTGATGAAAAAATTTAAACTGAATGCAGAAGATATTTACAATCTGGTTTTGGAATTCATGGCTGAAAAACATTGAAGCGGATATGAAGATTTTTAAAAGCAGCGGTATATTTATGGCAGTTGTGCTGATTTTTTTATTATCATACTATTTTATAGTGTATAAAAATAAACCTAATCCCCCTCAGGCAAATAATCAGCCTTTGCTCAATACTGCTGATACTTCAAAAACGTTAAGAAAACAATATCAGTTTACAAATGATACGACTGTTACTATTGAATTTCTTACCGGGAAATTTAACCCTGCTAAAGACACAAATTTCATTGAAGTAGATGAAGAATATGCCAACAGAAGAAATATTTATCTGTTGAAAGAAACTTATCAAGCATTTATTGAAATGTATTATGCTGCCCAAAATGAAGGCGTAAAACTGAAAATTATCTCAGGAACAAGAAATTTCAATTATCAGAAATCCATATGGGAACAAAAATGGAATGGCTCCAGGCTTGTTGAAGGCAAAAACCTTGCTGCCACAATAAAAGATACTCTAGAGCGTGCCAGGATAATTTTAAAATATAGTTCAATGCCTGGAACATCACGCCACCATTGGGGCACCGACATTGACCTGAACAGCATGGAAAATAATTATTTTGATTTGCCCGAAGGAAAAAAAGTGTATGAATGGTTGTGTAATTATGCTTCAAAATATGGATTTTGCCAACCTTTCATCACCATGGGGGATTCCCGAAAAACCGGCTATCAGGAAGAAAAATGGCATTGGTCGTATATGCCACTATCCAAAGTTTTTTTAAATGAGTACAGAAAAAAAGTAACATATAGCTCAATCAGTGAATTTTCAGGAAGCAAAGCTGCGAAGGAGTTGGATGTAATCACTAATTATGTAATGAGCATAAATGAAGATTGTGTTACGATAACATATTAATTTGTAGAGCGTTATTTTGGTGAGATTATTGAGTATATTTTTATTTAAAAGTATGTCTCTTTTTTAATGAATTTATTTGAAAGTATTGTAAATAAAAAGTGGTTTTTAATTAATTAGTAACTCAGAATAATTATTGTATTTTTGTGCAAACGAATGTAATGAAAAAACCTCTCATACTCGTAACAAATGACGATGGTATAGCAGCCCCGGGCATTAGATTTCTGACAGGTTTAATGTGTAAATTGGGAGATGTGGTTGTGCTCGCTCCGGACAAACCTCAGTCAGGCATGGGGCACGCCATTACTGTCGCTAACCCAATAAGGATGCAAAAGATTTTGGTGGAAGAACATTACAAAGAATATTGCTGTAGCGGAACACCGGTGGATTGTGTGAAACTTGCTATTGACAAAATACTGCACCGCAAACCTGACTTGCTGGTTTCTGGTATTAATCACGGCTCAAATTCATCGGTAAATATTATTTATTCCGGCACAATGTCGGCAGCGCTTGAAGGTGCTATGGTCAACATTCCTTCGGCAGGATTTTCATTAAACGATTATTCATATCATGCAGATTTTTCGCATACTGCAGGCTATATTAAGAAAATATGTCAGAACCTGTTAAAATCGGGATTGCCTGGAAAAACATGTCTAAATGTTAATTTTCCAAAGAATGAAAAAAAACTCAGGGGGTTAAAAATATGCAGGCAGGCTATTGGCCATTGGAAAGAAGAATTCAGCGAGCGCAAAGACCCTCATGGCAAAAATTACTACTGGCTTACAGGAGTTTTTGAGAACCCCGATAAAGGAAAAGATACCGATGAATGGGCACTGAAAAATAATTTTGTTTCAGTAGTTCCTGTGCATATTGATTTTACAGCACATGACGTTATACCTGTAATTAAAAAGTGGAAATTAGATGTTTAAATTTTTGAAAAAAGATTCTTTTATTCTTGGGCTGATACTGGGAATTGTATTACCGGGCCTGTGTTTTGGTATTTTGTATCTTTTAAATACAACTTTGTTAGTAAACAAGGAAACAGGCCTTTCCATTTTCAAGCTCACCACCATTATTATTTTGAGCCTGATACCCAATGCGGTCGCTTTACGCATTTATCTTGTGAACCTGAAAGCCGATAAAACCGGCAGGGGGATACTATTTTTTACTTTTATTATTGCTATTATTTTTATCATTTTCTATTACATGTAATGAAACATAAGTTAAAAGGAAAAAATATTGTCCTTATTCTTATTATTATCGTTATTGCAGTGATTATAATCCTGATAATTTGGCCTTCAAAACCTCATAATAAAAGAAAACGACAGATACAGAATGAAGTGGTTCGTGAGCCTGTATTCAGAAAAGACGGCGAGTTGAAATTTGTTGATGATGGTTCAATTAAGAAAACCATTAGTATTGAAATTGTACAGTCTGAAGCTGAACGTACACAGGGCCTGATGTTCAGGAAATCAATGCCAGACAGTTGCGGCATGTTGTTTATTTTTGAAGATATGCAGCCGCTTTCTTTCTGGATGAAAAATACACATATCCCTCTCGACATAATCTTTATTGACAATGATTTCAAAATTGTCAGCATTGCAAAAAATACTGTTCCGTTTTCCACAACATCTATTCCTTCAGGTAAAGAAGCTATGTATGCCTTGGAATTAAATGCAGGCTTTTGCGATAAAAATGGTATTAAAGAAGGTGTGAAAATTAAATATAACTTAACCAACATCATATGAATTTATTGAAAATTATATGGAATCCATCTCCTGAGATTTTTACTGCAGGAAATTTTGGCTTGCGCTGGTACGGATTATTGTTTGCAACAGGTTTTTTTCTGGCTTATGCGATATTATATTATATCTATAAACGCGAAAAAATATCTCTCACGCTTCTTGACTGGCTTACATTTTACATTTTTATTGCAGTGCTTATTGGTGCCAGGCTCGGTCATTGCCTGTTCTACGAATGGGACTATTATAAAAACAACCTGTGGGAAATCCTGATGGTGTGGAAAGGCGGCCTGGCCAGTCATGGGGCTGCTATTGCCATCATCATCGCGTTGATTATTTATGTAAAAAAATATAAAGTCAATCTCTGGTGGCTCTTCGACAGGATGGCTATCGTCATCCCTGTTTCGGCGGCTTTTGTGCGTTTAGGAAATCTTATGAATTCAGAGATTTACGGAATAACAACTTCTGTGCCCTGGGGATTTGTGTTTGCTGCTGACAGAGGAGCAGGAAATTTGCCCAGGCACCCTACACAACTTTATGAAGCATTTTCATACCTGCTCATAGCTCTGGTGCTTATTATCCTTTACAGAAAAAATATTGGTATAAATCGTCCCGGTTTGTTTGTGGGCGTTTTTCTGGTAGCCCTATTTACTGCTCGTTTTTTGATTGAATTTCTAAAAGAAGTACAAGTAAACTTTGAGAATAATATGTCGCTTGACATGGGGCAATGGCTGAGTGTCCCCTTTATTCTTCTCGGAATCGGATTCATTGTATTTGCTTTAAGAAAAAACCCAAAAATAATTCAATAAAAAAAGCTGCCTTGAGGGCAGCTTACAGAACTATTTGATTTTTCAGATTATTTTAATTGGGTGGAGTTACTTTTTAAAGCAGCAATTTTTTTAGGTTTTGCTTTCAATACTGTTTTTGCATTCTTGTCTACTTCGGGAGTTAACACAATATCAACAACATCTGATTTTTCGATACTTACTGATTTCATTTGATATCCTGTTGCTACAACATTAAGTGTAACCGTATTTGATGGAACTTTAATGGTGAATTTACCATTTATATCTGTCGCAACGGACGCTTCTTTCGAATCCTTGACCGTTATCATTGCATTCATTATTGGTTTGCCGTTTGTCTTGGTTTTCACAGTCCCGCTTATTGTTGATTGGGCTGATGATAAACTCATTCCTAAAATAGTTGCAATACAAAAAATGATTAAATGTTTCATGATTTTAATTTTTGGTTTGAAACGGATATGACAAAATATATGCCAAAAATTCTATCTCAGAAAAGTACTTAAGAATTCAAAAAAACTATTTTCTGGCTTCAATCAATATTTCCAGCATCCTGATCGCTGCTTCCGGAATTTTTGTTCCCGGACCAAATATGGCGATAGCGCCGGCTTTATAAAGATAATCATAATCCTGAGGAGGAATAACCCCGCCCACAATAACCATGATGTCTTCACGCCCAAGTTTTTTCAGTTCTTCAATAACTTGTGGCACTAGAGTTTTGTGGCCTGCTGCCAGGCTGGAAACTCCCAAAATATGCACATCATTTTCCACGGCTTGTTTGGCGGCTTCTGCAGGAGTCTGAAATAATGGCCCGATGTCAACATCAAAGCCGATATCAGCATAACCTGTGGCTACAACTTTTGCACCCCGGTCGTGGCCGTCCTGTCCCATTTTGGCAATCATGATTCTCGGCCTGCGGCCTTCCAGAGCTGCAAACTGCTCGGCCAGTTCACAGGCTTTTTTATAACTATTATCATCCCTCGATTCGGATGAATAAACTCCTGAAATTGAACGTATCACGGCTTTGTACCTCCCGAATATTTTTTCGCATGCAAAAGATATCTCGCCTAAAGATGCACGTTTCCGTGCTGCATCTACGGCAAGTTCCAGAAGGTTTCCGCTTCCGGTTTCGCATGCTTTTGTTATTTTTTCTAATGCTTGCAATACTTCTTCATTATTTCTTTCAGCCTTGAGTTGTGCCAGCCTTTTGAGCTGCGATTCACGAACAGCCGTGTTGTCAACTTCCAGCGTTTCTATCGGCGCTTCTTTTTCAAGACGGTATTTATTTATACCAACAATCGTGTCTTTTCCAGAATCGATACGTGCCTGCTTGCGCGCAGCTGCTTCTTCAATACGCATTTTGGGCAGCCCTGTTTCAATAGCTTTTGCCATTCCGCCCAGTTCTTCCACTTCCTGAATATGAGCCCATGCCTTATGTGCCAGCTCGTGGGTCAGATATTCCACATAATACGAACCCGCCCAGGGGTCAACTACTTTGCAAATATTGGTTTCTTCCTGAAGGTAAATTTGTGTGTTACGGGCAATTCGAGCAGAAAAATCTGTTGGGAGCGCAATGGCTTCGTCAAGCGCGTTGGTGTGCAATGATTGGGTATGCCCGAGTGCTGCGGCTAAAGCTTCCACGCATGTACGGGCAACATTATTGAACGGATCCTGTTCGGTCAGACTCCAGCCCGATGTCTGGCTATGTGTGCGTAACGCCAGAGATTTCGGGTTTTTCGGGTCGAACGTCTTTACCAGCTTAGCCCATAACATACGCGCAGCCCTTAATTTGGCAATTTCCATGAAATGATTCATGCCAATACCCCAGAAAAACGACAAACGAGGAGCAAAGGAATCGATATCCATTCCGGCATTGACCCCGGCTCTCAGATATTCAAGTCCGTCGGCAAGTGTGTATGCCAGCTCGATATCAGCGGTTGCCCCGGCTTCCTGCATATGGTAACCGCTGATGCTGATCGAGTTGAACTTCGGCATGTTCTTCGAGGTAAACTCAAAAATATCGGCGATGATCTTCATGGATGGAAGAGGAGGGTAGATGTATGTATTTCGAACCATGAACTCTTTCAGAATATCATTTTGTATAGTTCCGGTAAGTTTTTCCATCGTTACACCCTGTTCTTCGGCAGCAACTATGTAAAATGCAAGTATCGGCAATACCGCTCCGTTCATGGTCATGGAAACAGACATTTTATCCAGGGGAATATTGTCGAACAGGATCTTCATGTCAAGTATCGAATCTATTGCTACGCCTGCTTTCCCGACATCACCCACCACGCGATCATGATCGGAATCGTAACCACGGTGTGTAGCAAGGTCGAAAGCCACTGATAACCCTTTTTGTCCGGCAGCCAGGTTACGGCGGTAAAATGCATTGGATTCTTCGGCTGTGGAAAAACCCGCATACTGACGGATAGTCCATGGCTGCATAACAAACATCGTAGAATAAGGCCCCCTGAGAAAAGGAGGGAGGCCGGCAGCATAATTCAGGTGTTCCATTCCGCACTGATCATCGGCTGTATAAAAAGGTTTTAATGGGATCAGTTCGGGGGTGAGCATATTCTCGATCGCTTGTACGGCAACTTCTCCTTCTGATGTGGCTTTGGGCTCCGGTTTGTAATCTATGTTCTTAAAGTCTGGTCTCATACTATTGAGTTTTATTTAGTTCAGCTTTTTGAGTTTTTATTTTTTTAATCTTGACAAGTGGCAATTGGCTCTTGGCTCCTGACTAATCCCTATTGTCAATAAAAATTTCAATTTATACCAAGTAACTTATTGTATCTGGCAAGTGTTTCGACTGCGTTAACACGCATGTGAATAAAATCGTCAACACCGTCGTTTTTTAGTTGATCTACCAGTTCTTTCGGGAATCCGGCTACGATCACCGTTATCTTCGGGTCTTTTTCTTTTACAGCCTTTGCCAGTTCGCCTGCCTGTTGTGCATACTCTTCATCGGAGCTGCAAATAACCACCAAGTTAGCGCCAGATAATAGTATCTCATCCATGGTACTGCTGGTATCTTTCACCACAAATTCATCGGTAATTTCATAACCCGAGCACCCGAAGAAATTAGTGGTAAACGTAGCCCTGGCTTTACGCATGGCAAGATTGCCGTAAGTTGCCAAAAATACTTTCGGGCGTGTGTTGCCGTTTTTTACAAACTTTTCGGTAGCGAACCGGAGTTCTTCAAAAAGTTCCGCGCCGCGGTACAACTTCAGATAGGCTTCGTCATTGCAGTTCTTCGGGCATTGGTATTCGTCCAGTATGGTTTCTTTGAGGTTGGGGAAAATATTGGTTCCAAGTATCGGGGTTTTACGCATGGCGATATCCATGTTACGCTGGGCAGCAACCTTTTCTATATCTTTTTTAACACTGCCGTTTTCCATTACGGTAATCATTCCGCCGGATTCTTCTATTTCCCTGAATTTATTCCATGAAATCTGCGCGATTTCATCTGTAAGCGATTCGATATAGTATGAACCGGCAGCCGGGTCGATAACTTTATCCAGATAGGCTTCTTCTTTTAATATAATCTGAATGTTGCGGGCGATACGGGCGCTGAATTCATCGGTTTCTTTGTATGTGTTGTTAAAAGGAAGTACGGTAATGGCATTGGCTCCGCCGATTGCGGCCGACATGCATTCGGTGGTGAGGCGCAGCAGGTTCACATAAGGATCGTAAACCGATTTGTTCCATGTACCGGTGGTAGCGTGTATGGCTACTTTCAACGATTCGGGGTTATGCGGTTTGTATTGTTCGGCTATGCGTGTCCATAACATCCGTGCGGCGCGCAGTTTGGCGATTTCCATAAAATAGTTCGAGCCGATACCGAATGTAAGCTGAATATCTCCGCAAACGTCATCCATGTCCAGCCCGCGGTCCGACATCTGGGCCATATATTCGTTGGCAGAAGCCAGCACGTATGCCAGTTCCTGAACAGCGGTAGCGCCGGCATTAAAAAAATGGATGCCGTTTATATTTAAAACTTTGAATAGCGGAAGATGCGTTTTCATATACTTGATGAGTGCCGCGGCTTCGTTGAAATTATCTTCCCTGCTGTTGTAATATTCGCCGTGCAGCAAATAATATGAAACAGAATCAAAGTTAAACGACCCTCTTAATTTATGGGCATCGAAACCTGATTTTTTTACATGTTCGATAAGCAGATCGGCTAAAATGGAATACGAATGCGAAGAAAAGAAATGAACCGCTATTTCTTCCATATTAATTCCTTTTAACAACTGTGCCATTTCTTCTTCAAAGGCGAGTTCTTTTACCTTGAAACTCACGGCCGTAGCGCCTTTTGCAATTGCATTCAACGCTTCCGCATTTGCTTTGGCGACATCATTCACGATGATTTCTTCGCGGATACGCCATGTGTTTGTGGTGCCTTTATATCCGCGTATAAAAGGATAGGTCCCGGGCAGCGCGTTTTGATAATCAAACTGCCGTATGTTTTCGGCACGATAATACGGTTTTATTTTTATTCCTTCGTAAGTATTCCAGATGAGTTTTTTTTCGTAATCGGCGCCTTTCAGGTCTTGTTTTATTTTCTCCTCCCACATTTCGGTGCTGATCGGTGGAAACTCTTCAAAGAGCCTTTCATTGCGTTTATCATTATTCATACCTTGTACATTTAACTAATTTTTAATTTTGAATACAAAATTAGTAATTATTAATTGCAGGAGGAGTAATAGTTTAATTTTTTATTATACAAAATTTGAAAAAGATATTTTATGTAAATTTGTTTAAAACAATTAACAATGGAAATAAAATCAATTTTTATATCATTATTTTTGAATTTATTATGCCTTGCGGTTTTTGCTCAGGGCAGTTGGACTCAGAAAGCAGATTATCCTTTGTTTGCGCGTTACCATTCTTCAGGATTTGCAATTGGAGATAAAGGATATTACGTATTTGGGGGCTCTTACATTATTGATAATAATACCGCCGACCTTGTTGAGTACTACCCTGCTTCAAATACCTGGACTGTAAAGTCAACATTTCCCGGTGGTGAACGCATTTACGCTCATGTTTTTGTAATTAATGATATTGCTTTTATCGTAAGCGGTGCCTATTATACTCCAGGGGTTGGATATGCATGTTATCAGGATGTCTGGAAATATACTCCTACAAACAATTCCTGGTCTCAACTCAATAATTTCCCCGGGACTCCTCGACATGGCGGTTTTGCATTTGCACACAATGGTAAAGGCTATTTAGGGCTAGGTTATGGTAATTTGGACGATCCTTTTATCGATGTATGGGAATATAATCCGGCTACTGATTCGTGGACACAGAAATCGAATTTTCCGGGTACTCCTTTTAAAAGTGGTTTTCAGTTCAGCATTGATAAATGTGCATTTATTGGCATGGGATATTCCACGGGTTTAACCCAACTCGATGATGTTTGGCAATATGACGCAGATCAGGATATTTGGACTCAGAAAAATGATTTTACTTCTTATGCCATGAGTTGGGTTAGTAACTTTACGATGAACGGAAAAGGATATGTGGTTTGTGGAAAAAAGCTAGACCTTGGTTTAGAAACAAATGAATTTTGGGAATATAATCCACAAACTGATTCCTGGATAGGTATGCCTGCTTTTTCAGGTGCAGCAAGGCTGGCTGCATCCGGCTTTGCAATCAATGGGAAAGGATATACTGGTCTTGGGGCTTATGGTTCCTCAACATACATGGCAGATTTTTGGGAATTCACACCAAGTGGTTATGGTGTTGACCAAACGAACGTAAAGCAGAAAGCCGAAGTCAATATCTACCCCAACCCTTCAAATGCAGAAGTGAATGTTGAGATTAATAACCCTGAACATAAAGACCTGACATTGAGTGTTTTCGATGCGGATGGAAAATGTGTAAAACAGTTCAAGGCAGGCAATAATTCTCAGCTAATTACAGCCGAGCATTCAGTTTTTTCTGCAGGAACTTATTTTATAGCTGTTAGTTTTGGCGAAAACACAATAGTGAAAAAACTGGTTATCGAATAATTTCAATAGTTCAATTTATCAGCAGCATTTTATTTTCACGTATATTTGTTCTCTAAAGCATATCAATGAGAACGCTTTATCCATTAAAATTCAAGCCGATTTTTAAAGAAAAGATCTGGGGCGGAAAAAAGATTGCAACAGTTTTAAACCAGGATTTTGCTACGCTCACGAATTGCGGTGAACTATGGGCAATTTCGGGTGTTGAAGGTTCTGAAAGCATTGTTGCAAATGGTTTTTTGAAAGGGAATACTTTGCCCGAGTTGCTGGAAGTATATATGGGCGATTTAGTAGGGGAAAGGGTTTACGAAAAATTCGGGAATGAATTTCCACTGTTGTTTAAATTTATTAATTCAGAAGATTTTCTTTCTGTTCAGGTGCACCCCAATGATGAACTGGCACTGAGCAGGCATCAGTCTTTAGGCAAAACCGAAATGTGGTACATTATTGATGCCGATGATGAGGCCTCATTGATTTGCGGTTTTAAAAATACCATTGATAAGAATAAGTTTCTCAAAAATCTTTCCGAAAATAAGTTGAAAGATATTTTAAATTTTGAACCGGTTGTAAAAGGTGATGTTTTCTATATGCCATCAGGAATGGTGCATGCCATAGGGCCGGGTATTCTACTGGCAGAAATACAGCAGTCGTCGGATATTACTTATAGAATTTACGACTGGGACCGCTTCGACCATGCCGGATTAAAACGTGAACTTCATACGGAACTGGCGCTGGATGCTATAGATTTTAAATCGGATAAGCAATGCAAAACTCATCCGGTGATTGCAAAAAACAGGCCTGTGCTGTTGCAACAATCAGAATATTTTACTGTCAATTTGATAGACACCGATAAGCAGCTTATATTAAACTATTCTGACAAAGATACTTTAGTAGTTTTGATGTGCATAGGTGGCTCATGTAAAATACAATATAATGAGGGCCAGGAAAAATTAAACCCTGGAGAAACACTACTAATTCCTGCGGAGATGATTGAAATAGAACTAAATCCTGATAAGTTTTGTAAAATTCTGGAAACTTATATTGAATAGTTTTTATTATGATAAGAAAAATCAAGTTTATTAAAAAGAGCATGCCGGTAATGGAAGGTGCAGGAGTGAGGCTGAACAGGGTTTTTGGGCACAATGATATTCCCGATTTTGACCCTTTTCTCTTACTGGATGATTTTCGCTCGGATAATCCGGAAGATTATCGTAGAGGCTTTCCTTGGCATCCTCATCGTGGAATAGAAACCATTACTTATATTCTGAGGGGGAAAGTTGAGCATGGAGATAGCCTGGGAAACAAAGGAGTTATTGGTGATGGCGAAGTTCAGTGGATGACGGCCGGCAGCGGAATTATTCACCAGGAGATGCCACAAGTGCTGGAAGATGGCATTTTATATGGGTTTCAACTTTGGGCAAATCTTCCTGCTTCACATAAAATGATGCCACCAAGATATCGTGAGATCAATAGTGCTGAGATTCCGGAAATAAAAAATGAGAACGGAGTTAAGATAAAAATTATTGGAGGCGAATATCAGGGAATAAAAGGTGCTGTTACAGACATTATTACCGAGCCGGTATTTCTTGACATCTCAATACCTGAACACAAACAATACCTTGTTACCACAGAAAAAAATCACAATGTCTTCTGTTATGTGATTGATGGAGAAGGATATTTTTCTAATAATGGAAACGATGGGCAAGAAAACCAAAACTCATTAGCATCAAACAGAAACCTCGTATTATTTGAAGAAGGAGATACTGTTGAAATATTCACAAATAAATCAGCGTTAAGATTTTTGATGATTAGTGGAAACCCTATTAAAGAGCCCATTGCCTGGGGAGGCCCTATTGTTATGAATACTAAGGAAGAACTTAATTTAGCGTTTGATGAATTTGAAAAAGGAACTTTTATAAAGTAAATTAATACTTACTGCATATTTGCCATAGCAAATTCTCTACCTATTTTTAATGCATTCAGGTTTGTCTGAATCACTTCATCGCCTTTTTTGCGGAAAATAGCAGCAACGGCTTTTTCAAACTTATCAAATTCAATACCCAGGAAGGGTGATGAAGCTCCAAGAATAATCATATTGGCTGATTTTGCCGCATTGATTTCTTTTGCCATTTTATCGGCTTCAATTAAAATATGGCGGGGGAATGCGATGATTTCATCGTGAATTTTCTGTAATTCAGGATAATTGGGAATATTGATGAAGGGTTCGCTGTTGGTGATAAGCCATCCATCGGGTGAAAGCATGGGTACATAGCGAAGCGACTCCATGGGCTCCACAGAAATAATAAGGTCTGCTTTACCTCCGGGTATCAGGTCTGAGTATATTTCCCTGTCGGAAATACGTAAATTTGATGATACGTCACCGCCACGCTGACTCATGCCGTGCACTTCGGCCTGCTTGATGAATAATCCCATATCAATGGCTGCATATCCGATAACGGCAGCAATGGATAATATTCCCTGCCCGCCGACTCCTGCTAAAATAATATCTTTCTTCATTTGTATGTTTGTTTTTATTTATTTACCACTGAGGCACTTAGTGCACTAAGTTACACTAAGCGTTTATTAATTTATTTCAATTTAATTCAAGTTTTGCAAATTCATCTGTAACTAATGGAACGAGTTGATTCGAAATGTTTTCACAATTAAAATTGATTAATAAACCTTTCGGTTTTCCCGTTAACTTTAAATAAGACAGTAACTGAGCTTTATATAAAGGTATCATAACTTCAACGGCTTTTAACTCTACTATCACCAGGTCATTTACCAGCAAATCAAGTTTAAGAATACCGCCAAGGTTCTTTTCTTTATATAAGACCGGGGCCCAAATCTGGGATTGTACATCTAATCCGGCACTTTCCAATTCATCTATCATGCATTTCTGATATACTGATTCAAGTAATCCCGGACCAATAAATTTATGCACTTCGATAGCACAACCAACTATTTTATATGCCAGATCGTTTATATATTTTTGAGTAATCATCATCTTTTCTTAGTGCTTCTGAGTGCACTTAGTGTCTATGTGGTTATCTTCAAATTCATTAAACTTTCTCTTCTTTTTTTTCTTTGAATTTATCGCGCATGCGTTTGTTCAACGAAACAATACATTCACGGGAGGGAATGATTACCGAAATGCCTTCATATGCCAGTTCCTTTTCAAAAATCTTTACGTTTTCTTCATGATTTTTCCGTAAGGGTTTAATAATGTGAACATGTTCAGGGTCAACGCCAACTCCTTTACATATATCAGCCACTTTGCCTGTAGCCGCGGATTTTTGCCCGCCGGTCATAGCTGTTATGCTATTGTCGAGGATGACTACAGTAATAGGAGAGTTGTTATTTACAGCATCCAGAAGTCCGGTTATCCCTGAGTGAGTGAATGTGGAATCGCCGATAACTGCCACGGAAGGCACTAAGCCGGCATCGGCTGCGCCTTTAGCCATAGTGATGGAAGCGCCCATATCCACGCAGGAGTTAATAGCATCAAAAGGTGGCAAAGCTCCCAGAGTATAACAACCGATATCCGAAAAAACGCGGCCTTTACCGTATTTTGCAATAGCTTCATTCAAACCAAGATAAGTGTCAATGTGCGGGCAGCCGTTACAAAGTGATGGCGGGCGTCCTGCAACAACAGCGGGAATTTGGGCAGGTTCTGTTTCTTTCATGCCAAGAGCTACAGCTACAAGATTTGGATTAAGTTCACCATCGCGGGGAACTGTGCCGTCCATGCGGCCTTTTATCTTTAAGGAATTGTCTAAGTATCCTCTGAGCAATTCTTCCATCATCGGAGCTCCTTCTTCCAAAACAAGTATTTCATCACATTCTTTTGTGATTTTTTCAATCATTTTTCGTGGAGCTGGATACTGGGCTAAACGCAAAACAGGATATGGAATAATGCGTTCCGGATAGTTTTCCATCAGATAATTGAATGCAATGCCGAAAGTGATAATCCCCAAAGATTTGTCTTTTCCATCAATGTAAAAATTAAATGGCGATTTTTCGCCTTCCTCAATAAGTTGGTTCTGCGCATTTAGTAACATTTTATAACGCTTGCGGGCAATAGCAGGTAACAAAACATATTGCCTCATATCTTCCGGCAATTTCAGGGTGTTTTGCTGTTTTGATGCTTTGCGGACCACACCGGAACGTGAATGTGCGAGTCTTGTGGTGATGCGAAGCAGTACAGGCAGGTGGTATCTTTCAGATAATTCAAAACCATAATGCACCATATCATATGCTTCCTGCTGATTTCCGGGTTCGAGAATAGGCAATAATGAAAATTTGCCATAAAACCTGGAATCCTGTTCGTTTTGCGAAGAGTGCATCGAAGGGTCATCGGCAGCAACAATGATTAAACCTCCGTTGGTTCCTGTGATTGCCGAATTGACAAAAGCATCGGCGGCAACATTTAACCCGACATGTTTCATGCAAGCCATAGAGCGTTTTCCTGCATAAGCCATACCGATGGCGCTTTCCACTGCGGTTTTTTCGTTAACTGCCCAGCATGCTTTTATGTGAAGCTCTTTAGCTTCTTTTGAATGTTCAATATACTCAGTGATTTCAGTGGAGGGAGTTCCCGGATACGCATAAATACCCGACATACCCGCATCAATAGCCCCCTGAGCTATAGCTTCATCTCCCAATAACATTAATTTTTGCATATACTTCTAATTTTATTTAAATCGGTTTTTTTAACAAAACTACATATTTTTTTTTATCTGCCAAATGTGAGTTCAAAACATAAAAATTATTCTTTTGAAGGATATATGAAAAACCTTTTTTGGCAAGGTGATTTATGAATTTTTGCCCATATATCAGTTTCAAAATCTAAGCAAATAATTCCGAATGGCGGCAATACAATTTTTGGTGTAATGAATAAATTTACGAAATCTGTTAGGCCGGGATTGTGACCAACCATTACAATTTTTGCAACATCATCATTCAACTCACAAAGAATATCAAGCAAGTCTTCAATCCCTGCATTATAAATTCTGGCATCATTTATTATTTTTTTTGTGCAAAAATTGCTTAAGCTGGAAATTTGTAATGCTGTTTCACTGGCACGACAAGCATGGCTGGCTAATATCAACTCAAATTCAGGTTTAAAGTTTTCAAGACGCTTATATGTTTTTTCAATGCTTTCTAATCCGTGAGTAGTTAAATGCCGTTTAATGTCACCGGCTTTTGAATATGCTTCAGCTTCGGCATGCCTGATAAGGTAAATGGTTTTCATGTAATAGCTAAAAATGAAAAGGCACAAGAAAACTCCTGTGCCTTTTTAACGAAATGTTTATAAAAATATTTTAATAAGCGAATAATGGAAAATCGTTCATGAATTTTTTCACGCGTTCTCCAACACCGGCAATGACTGCTTCGTTGGCAATATTTGAAATTACCTCGTCCAGCAATTCAACAATCATTGGCATGTGTTCTTCTTTCATGCCACGTGTAGTTATGGCAGGTGTGCCAACTCGCAATCCTGATGTCTGAAAGGGTGATCGGCTGTCGAAAGGAACCATATTTTTGTTAACAGTAATATGTGCCTTAACCAGTGTGTTTTCAACAACTTTTCCTGTTATTTCCGGAAATTTGGTGCGAAGGTCTATCAGCATCAGGTGGTTGTCGGTGCCTCCTGAAATTACTTTATAGCCTTTATCCGTAAAACATTTCGACATAACGGTAGCATTTTTCTGCACCTGAACCACATAATTTTTATAGGAATCGGTCAGGGCTTCTCCAAAAGCCACGGCTTTGGAGGCGATGACATGTTCCAGCGGCCCGCCCTGAACACCCGGAAATACTGCAGAATCAAGTAATGCGGACATCATTTTTATTTCGCCTTTGGGAGTTGTGAGGCCCCATGGGTTTTCAAAATCTTTTCCCATCATAATTATGCCGCCTCTCGGTCCGCGTAAGGTTTTGTGAGTGGTTGAGGTAACAACGTGACAGTGGGGTAGTGGGTTATTCAGAAGTCCTTTGGCAATGAGTCCTGCTGGATGAGCAATATCGGCCATCAGAATGGCATTAATCTTATCAGCTATTTCGCGCATACGTTTGAAATCCCAGTCGCGTGAATAGGCTGATGCTCCGGCAATGATGAGTTTCGGGCGTTCGCGCAACGCCACTTCTTCCATCTTATCATAATTTACGGTTCCGGTTTCTTCTTCCACGCCATAATCAACCACCTTATATAGGATTCCGGAAGAGTTTACGGGCGAGCCATGAGAAAGGTGTCCGCCGTGCGAAAGGTTAAGCCCCATGAATGTGTCTCCTGGTTTAAGGCAGGTGAGCAAAACAGCCATATTGGCCTGTGCCCCGGAGTGCGGCTGGACATTAGCATAGGCAGCGCCGAATAGCTCTTTTAAGCGGTCAATGGCAATTTGCTCTGTCTGGTCAACGATTTGACAACCGCCATAATAGCGTTTTCCGGGATAACCTTCGGCATATTTATTTGTTAAAACAGAGCCCATGGCTTCGAGCACCTGCTGGCTGACAAAGTTTTCGGAAGCAATTAATTCAATTCCGTGTAACTGACGTTCATATTCCTTCTGAATAAGGTCGAAAATTTTAGAATCTCTTTCCATTACATTTAATTTATAATTTGTGCTGCAAATGTAAAAATAAATTTTAAATTCAAATTGTTTAGTGCCGGAGTGACTGTAATGCTAAGTCTTGCTGTCATTTGTTTTTTGTTCCGGCCACATTAGACTCACCCCAACACTTATGACGATAGCAAAAAAAATCTTATCTTTGGTTTTAAATACGAGAAATTGTTGATGAAAAATTATCCCAAAATATCCGTCACTGGCGACCTGGGAAGTGGTAAAAGCCATGTCAGCCGGCTGCTTTCAGAAAAACTCGGGTTTCGTATTGTTTCCACCGGTTTGATTCAGCGTGATATTGCTGCAAAATACAATATGACAACCCTTGAATTAAATGAATATACTAAAACCCATCCCGAAATTGACGATGAAATAGACTCTACTATCGAGAAGCTTCAGGACGCTAATGAATCATTGATTTTTGATTCTCGCCTGGCATGGCATTTTGCGCCAAAATCATTTAAGGTTTATCTTACAGTAAATATTAATGAAGCGGCCCGGCGGATTTTTTACGATACGCGCACCAGCGAAAATTATCTGGATATTGAAGAAACAAAAAACAAAATATCAGCACGCCGCAGCAGCGAACTGGAACGATTCAAAGCGTATTATGGTATTGATTACTCCAATCTGAATAATTATGACCTTGTTATAGATACTTCCGATAAAACACCCGAAGCAGTAAATGAAATAATAACAGAAAACTTCAAAAACTGGATAAAAGAAAATTAAAGAAATAATTAGAAAAAGAGGCTGTCTCAAAAGCACTTTGTGCGCCTTTGTGCATCCTTTGAGAACTTTGTGGTAAATATAAGTAGTTGAACCACAAAGAGACACGAAGCCCGCCTGACCGGACGGGCAGGTACACACTAAGGCAATCACAAAGGTAAAGTCCGATAATTTAAATTTTTGAGACACTCTCATTATGAAGAATTAAACCCTAAGAACTCTAAGAATCGGGCTTTAGCCCTGATAAAAAACAATAAAATGAAAATAGCAATAATAGGATTCGGAGCAGCCTCCATCGGATTCATCGGAAAAATAAAAAGTTCTCCACACGAGTTTCACGTATTTGAAAAATCAAAAGATATACATTCTTCCAGCATCTCTGGTATACGTGCAGACGGGAAGCTTTTTGTGTCATCTGAAATGGGTGGGGATATTTTTATTGATAGAAAAATTCAACAGCAACTTGTAAATTTTTACCTTGATAAAACCTCGGAAAAGCAATGCGAAACCGGTAAATCTTTTCACAACTCCAAATATTATGAAGAGTTTTATCGCTTCGGGTTTATGCCGGTTTCTGCAGAATTTTATCATGTGGGCACTGACCAGTTGAAGGGGGTGCTTGATAATGTTTATGAATATTTCAGAACTTTCAAAAACCTCCATTTTCATTTTAATGCATTAGTTACAGATATAGAGGTAAAAAACAATAAAATTCTAATTAATCAAAAAGAAGAGTTTGATGCTGCTGTTGTATCTGCAGGCAGAAGCGGGCATAAACTTATCAAAGCTGTTATTCAAAATTATCCGGAGCTGGTTTTAGAAAATACAGTACTTGATTTAGGTGTTCGCTTTGAAATGCCTGACCATATTGTAAGTGAATTAAATAAGGAAATGTATGAATTTAAAGTGAAGTACAGGAGCAAAACAGGATATATGGTTCGTACATTTTGCAACAATCCGTCAGGTTATGTTGTAAATGAAAAGTATGATGACTTTGTTACAGTGAACGGTCATGCCAAAATGAACCAGAAAAGCACGAATACTAATTTCGCTGTATTGACAACCGTTGAACTCACTGTACCCTTTAACGACCCAATCGGATATGGTTCTCATATAGCTAAATTGACAAATCTGCTGGCGGGGAAAGATAAAGTTATTTTGCAAACTTATAAAGACCTGAAAAATTCCAAGCGCACAAAAAAACTGTACAGAGTATTGCCAACATTGCCCGAAGAAAGTTATATCCTTGGTGATATCAACCTGGCCTTTCCGCGCCGGATCATTGAGAGCATTATTGATTTTGTAGAGCAATTAGATAAGGTAGTTCCAGGTGTTGCTAATGACGACAACCTTGTGTATGCACCTGAAATTAAATTTTATTCCAACAAACTGAACAACGAATATTTCAAAAACTTAAAATTTATTGGCGATTGCTCGGGCTACACACGTTCCATCATTTATGCAACAGCACACGGTTATTTGATGGGGGATGAGTTTTTAAAATGATTGAAGGGCTGAAGCCCTTGAAATATTGGTTATTTTACCAATAGCCCTGACATTAATGTCGGGGCTATTAAATAATCAAAATCAATCAGATAGGGCTTCAGCCCTTCAATATTACAATCCTAATGCTTCTGCGATTAGTTCTGCGATATCCAGATTTTTTACTGCTTCTTCTTTATTTTTATACTTTAATCCATCGGTAAGCATTACCATGCAGAAAGGGCAGGCCGTGGCAATGATCTCAGCACCGGTTTCCAGTGCTTCTTCCGTGCGTTCAATAAATACTTCTTTTTTGCCTTTTTCGGCTTCTTTAAACATTTGGGCTCCTCCTGCACCGCAACATAAGGCAAAACTTTTGTTTCGCTTCATTTCTTTTTTATGGGCCGGGACGGCTTTTAAAACCTCACGGGGGCTTTCATAATCATTATTCCCGCGTCCGAGATAACACGGGTCGTGAAAGGTAATTATTTTTTCTGAAAAGCTTTGGTTGTCAATCTTTAGCTTCCCTGTTTTGATAAATTGTTGTAATAGTTGTGTGTAATGTATTACTTCATAATTTCCCCCCAGTTCAGGGTATTCGTTTTTTAAAGTATTAAAACAATGCGGGCAAGTGGTAATGATTTTATTTATCTCATACTTTTTAAATGTATCAATATTTGTCATAGCCTGCATCTGAAAAAGCATCTCATTCCCTGCACGCCTTGCCGGATCACCTGTGCAGGTTTCTTCTATTCCCAGAACCCCATAGCTAACCTTAAGATGAGTAAGGATTTTTATGAATGCCCTGGAAACTTTTTTATACCTGTCGTCAAAGGCACCGGCGCAACCTACCCAGTACAAAAACTCAGGCTTTTCACCTTTGGCTTGTAAATCAGCCATTACAGGGACTTCAATTTTTATTTTTTCTTCCATGATTCCCGTAATTAATTAGTTTTGTTTAAAGCAAGTTCTCCTGTCCACAGCAGCCTGTCCTCCGGAGAAAACTGCCAGGGGGCTCCATTGTTCTCAATGTTGGCAAACATTGATTTTAATTGTGCTGGCACATTGCCTTCTTCCATAACGAGATAACGGCGCATACCTAAAATCAGCTCCGGCTGGTTGATGTTAAGAGGGCATTCCCGGGCACAAGCATTACATGTGGTACATGCCCAGAGTTCTTCTGTACTGATGAAATCATTTAATAGAGATTTGCCGTCATCAAAGCTTTTACCACTTTTAATCATTTTAGGGCCTTTTTCTTTCATGCGGGCACGAAAATCCATGATTATTTTTCGAGGGGATAATTTTTTGCCGGTAATATTAGCGGGGCATACAGAGGTGCAGCGTCCGCATTGAGTGCAAGTCAATGAATCAAGATAGTTTTTCCATGTTCCGTCTTCTACATCTTTTATTCCCAGGCGCTCCATTACTTGTCCTTGCTCTGAAGAACTTGATGTATAAGCCAATGAAGGGTCAAGCATCATCTTCACTTCATGTGTTACATTTTCCATATTGGAAAGTTTTCCCAAGGGCTCAAGCCTGCTGAAAAAAACATTGAACAGGGACATGAAAATGTGGAAATGTTTGGAATAAGGTAGAATATTTGCAAATAAAAAAATCAGTAAAATGTGTACCCACCAGAAAAACCGGTATAAATCATAATCTTCTTCTCCGGTTCCTATCCACCCCGCAATTACTGAACTTACCGGGAAATAGCCTTGAATTTCATCATTTAATAGGTCACAGGAAGTCATATAAAAGGTATTCATTCCCAGCAGAGAAATCATCAGGAGTAAAATCAGAGATAACGCCAAAGCTGCATCCTGATGGTTTTTTGGCTTCATTTCCAGTCCTTCAAAACGCTTCACTTTAAGCATCAGTCTTCTGACAAGAAAAATCAATATGGAAATTATAATAAGCAAGGCAAAAATATCTCCGCTTGCCGTGATGAAATTGTATAAAGCACCTAAAAATGAAAGCACTCTTTCTGTTCTGAAAACGCCGTCAATGACCATCTCGATACTTCCAATAAGTATCACGCAAAAACCCCAGAAAACAAGAGCATGTAGAAATCCTATCACAGGGCGTCTGAAAATTTTACTTTGGAAAAAAGCAACATCAAAAAGAACTTTAAAGCGCCTGCCAAAATCTTTTACAGGGAATGGCCTCGTGAAGGTGAAAAATTTGGATATTCTGTTTATGGTATAAAAAAATACGCATAAAGTTATGAACAGTATGATGATAAAGACTATCTGACTTGCCATAATAAACAACTTAGTAAAGTAGGGTTAAAAAACATAAAACTTTTTTATAAAATATATGTTACGGACAGAGTAGCCTGTCCCGGTGTCGTTACGTTTTAATTCCTGCACTATTCCGCGTATGATATTCTCTCCGTTCTTGTATTTATCCGTGGAATAATTTGCAATATAATTTGAACTTTTAATGGTGTCACATTTTTTATTTTCAGGTAATTTGAAGTTTTCGTCAAAAGGCCCGACAATAAGTATCATGTATTGTTTGAAATAAGATGCTTCAAGGCTTATTTTAAGCTGATATTTTTCCCCTTTATTTATGGTGTCTTTTATGGGTTTTAAGCTGATATAACTGCTGCTATATTTGTCGGGTTCTCCGTTATGGTCATATTGTATCCATTGGTTCATATAGCTTTTTCCATCGATGATAATATATTCTCTTTTTCCTGTGAGCACGCTGTTTTTATCGAATACATAAAACCAACCGGTTTTCTCCCCATCAATATATTGCCCTACATTATTCAGCAAACCGTTATTGTGAAATACAAGACCAGTGCCTGTATTTTTTTCATTCTTTATAAATGTCAAATTATCAGGGTTCTGATTATTGTGAAAATTTAAAAATAATCCATCGGGTTTGTCTTCGGAATATTGCTGAATGTAATTAATGCTTCCGTTTTCCTTGTATTTTATGCGTATTTCTTTTGATTGCTCATTTGGCTTTATCACGTATTCGCCTTTATTGTTTGGTTTCTGAGTACATGCAACAAATATTATTGATAATAAAAATATTGAAAATTTAAATTTCATAAGTGTCGAATTTGAATAAATAAATTTTTTTATAAAAGTAATAAATATCACAAAGTTTATAAATTCCTCACAAAATAACCATGATTATAATAACGAAAATTATTTTTTGTATTATTTGGGGGATATGTTTTTTATAATAATTTTGTTAAAAAATTTGAACATAAACACACATAAAACAAATATTTATGGCAAAAAGAACTATTGTAGCAATGCCGGGCGATGGCATTGGAAATGTTGTACTTGAAGAGTGCATCCGTGTATTAAACGCAGCAGGTTTTGAGGCAAACTATGTTAAAGGCGATATCGGCTGGGAATTCTGGTGTAAGGAAGGGAATCCTTTACCCGACAGAACACTTAAACTTATTGAAGAACATAAAATAGGTTTATTCGGTGCAATTACATCAAAACCAAAAGATAAGGCTATGGCAGAATTGTCTCTGGAACTGAAAGACAAAGGGTATGTGTATTACAGCCCGATAGTTACCATGCGACAGAAATTCGGCTTGGATATTTGCATGCGCCCTTGCCAGACACTGGTGGGTAACCCCTTGAATTATGTACGCCGAACCGCAGATGGCGGTGTTGAGGAACCGGTGGTGGATTGTATGATATTCCGCCAGAACACGGAAGGCCTTTATGGAGGCGTTGAGTGGACAAATCCTCCTGACAATGTGTATAATGCACTGATGTCACACCCTCGTTTTAAGCCAAACTTTGAATGGTGCCCGAGAGAAGAACTGGCTGTCTCAACACGTATTACAACAAAAAAATTCTGTACCAGAATCATTAAAGCTGCTTTTGAGTATGCAAAAAAGAGAGGTTTTGACAAGATAACCCTTTGTGAAAAACCGAATGTGATACGCGAAACATCGGGCATGATGCTGAAGATAGCCCAGGATATGAGCAAGAATGAATATCCCGGAATCCGTGTTGAAGATGTGAATATTGATGCCATGATGATGTGGATGACCAAAAACCCCGAAAATTATCATGTAATTGTTTCCGAAAATATGTTTGGAGATATTGTTTCCGACGCATTTGCCGGGCTGATTGGCGGTTTGGGTTTCGCTACTTCTGCTCAGTTCAACCCCGATAGCGGCGTTGCCGTTTTTGAACCCACTCATGGCTCTGCTCCTAAATATGCTGATTTCAATCCTTCAATTGTGAACCCTGTAGCTATGGTACTTTCTGCGGTTATGATGCTTGAGCATTTGAATGAAAATGAAATCGCAAACCGTATCCGCAAAGCTACTGAAGATGTTGTTGCAGAAGGTAAAGTTCGTGCTTACGACATGCTGAAGATGAAAGGCACCCAGAATGTAGTCAATCAGGGCGCTGCTTCTACAAAGCAAATGGCAGACGCAATTATTGCAAAACTTTAATCATTCCTTTTAAAACAAACAAAGGCTGTTCGTGATGGAGCAGCCTTTTTATTAAAAAAGTTGTAATAACCAAAAACTAAAGTTATGATAAAACCTGAATTTATTGAAAAAGCAAAACAACTTTGGCCGGAGTTGGAATGGATTCAAAATGCCGACCTCCGTGAAAAAACTACTAACACTTGGGCTTTGGCATTGCAAAAAAGCGTTCTGACTCCTGAAGATTTGAAAACAATCCCGTTTACATTACTTGCAGGGCCATATTTAAAAGTATCTTTTATGGATCATAAAAGAGCCGTTGTGCATATTACAAAAGATTGCGGGGAGCAGATGAATAAATTTTTTAAAACGGATTTGCCCGTTAACATGGACGTGCTGATTGCCGGTGCGATTTTAGCTGACGTGGGTAAGCTTCTGGAATATGAGATGAAAGATGGAAAATCTGTTCAGGGAAAATACGGAAAATACCTTCGTCATCCTTTTAGCGGAGTATCATTAGCAGAGCAGTGCGGCGTTCCGGCCGATGTTTGTCACATTATTGCTACTCACGCCGGCGAAGGCGATATGGTGAAAAGAACCACCGAGGCCTTTGTAGTGCACCATGCCGATTTTATGACTTTTGAGCCGTTTAAGGATAGGTTGAAGTGATTGTTTAGCTTCTTATTTTTATGTGTAGTTAAATAGTCAAATAGTTACTGGTCAAATAGTCAAATAGTCAAATAGTTTAAGCCAATTGCTTATGAGTAGTATAGAAGATTTGGAGGTTTGGAAGCGTACGAGAGAGCTAAGAAAGAAGATTTCTATTCTAACAAAATCATTCCCAATAGAAGAGAAGTACAAATTAACTGACCAGTTATTGAGAGCATCAAGGTCTTGCACAGCAAATTTAGCAGAAGGTTATGGTAGATTTCATTTTCAGGAAAGCATTCAATATTGCAGGCAGGCACGAGGTTCTCTGTACGAAACCATTGACCATATTACATGTGCCTTTGATGAAGCATACATTGATAAAGAAATATTGAAAGATTTAAAAAATGAAATTTATAATTGCATCAAAATACTTAATGGTTATATTCAATATCTCAAAAATAAAAAGGAAAACTACTAAAATGCTAAATTGTCAAATACTAAAATTACCCCTATTTGACCAGTAACTATTTGACTATTTGACCAATAAATAAAAAATAATAATTAATATTAAACAAAATGACAATAATAGAAAAAATCCTCGCAAAACATTCCAATCAGAAATCAGTGAAACCTGATGACATCATTGATGTGTTTATTGACACCCGCGCAGCACGAGATTTCGGTGGCGCTAACGTGGTAAAAAATCTTCTCGATAATGGACTTTTCGTTGCCGATGCATCCAAAACAGTGTTTACATTTGATTGTAACCCCGGCGGTTCCGACCAGAAATACGCTGCCAATCAGCACTATTGCAGGCAATATGCCCGCGAAAATAATATCAAAGTGTATGATGTGGATTCCGGTATTGGCACGCACTTGGCTATTGATAGCGGCCTGGTGTGGCCGGGAAGCACTTTTGTTTCGACAGATTCTCATGCCAATATTATGGGAGCCTTGGGTTCTTTTGGCCAGGGCATGGGCGACCAAGACATTGCTGCAGCCTGGGCAAAGGGTTATGTGTGGTTTAAAGTGCCAAAATCTGTAAAAATTAATTTGTTGGGCGAAAAACCCTCAGGAGTCAGTGCAAAAGATATCGTGCTCAATCTTCTGAGCATTTTTGGGGCTAATAAGTTATTGGGTTGTTCTGTTGAAATATTCGGAGAAGCGGCAGACAAACTAAGCTTGGATGAGCGCATCACTATTTCATCTATGGCTACAGAGATGGGCGCTATCATAATTTTCTTTACACCGAATAAAGAAATTATTGAATATTTTGAAAAAATAAAAGGGCAAAAGATAGAGCCTGTATTTGCTTCTGACGATGCTGTTTATGAACAAACTTTTGATATTGATATCACGAAGTTTATGCCTATGGTTGCCAAACCCGGCCACCCACATGATGATACCAGCGTGGAATCAGTAAAAGGAACAAAAATAGACTCTGCTTTTATCGGGAGCTGCACCAACGGGCGTATTGAAGATTTGCGTGTTGTTGCAAGTATATTAAAAGGTAGAAAAGTTGCTCCGGGTGTTGTCCTGAAAATAGTTCCTTCAACCGATGCCATTTGGAAACAGGCCATGGACGAAGGTTTGATAAAGACATTCAAAGAGGCGGGGGCGCTTGTTTCCAATGCCGGATGTGCAGGATGTGCTGCCGGGCAGGTAGGCCAGAACGGCCCGCAGGAAGTAACTATCAGCACCGGAAACAGAAATTTTGAAGGCAAACAGGGGAAAGGATTTGTATATCTTGCTTCACCGGCGGTAGTGGCTGCTTCGGCTGTTGCCGGTTTTATTACAATTCCCGGGCAGTTACCGGAAAAGCCTGCTGTGTTCGAAAAACTGGGTATTCTGCAACCAAAAGAAAAACTAACAAAAGATGGAAAAGCAGAAAAACCAAGTATTGTAGAAGGCAGAGTATGGATAATTAAAAAAGACGATATTGATACCGATATGATTTATCATAATCGTTATTTAACTATTACCGACATTAAAGAGATGGGGCAATATACTTTTGATAATTTGAAAGGGTATGAAGATTTTGCAAAGAAAGCTCATGCAGCAGATATTGTAATTACCTCTAAAAATTTTGGTGCAGGAAGTTCACGGCAGCAAGCGGTTGACTGCTTTATTTCACTTGGTGTTTCCTGTATTCTTGCCGAATCTTTTGGTGCGATATATGAACGCAATGCCATCAATGCAGCCTTTCCTATTTTAACTTATAATCCGGAACTTATTCAACAAATTGACTTGAAAGATGGAGATACTGCACGCATAGATTTTTTGAGCGGCGAAATAACAAACCTTGCAAACAACAAAAAAGGGCAAATAAACAAATTTTATGATGCCCAGTATCAGATTTACAAAAACGGTGGGCTATTGTAGAATTTTTGCAAGATGTTCGATTTATCAGCCTTACCGAACGAACTGAAAAAAAATCTCATAACCTTTTTTAAAGGTGATTATAAGACACCAGTTGTTGTAAGTAGTAAAAATCAGATTAAAAAAAACTTCGGGTTTTTTCTGAAACATTTTGGATTTGAAGCACATCATGTTTTTTTTCCAGTAAAAGTTAATCACCATCCCGATGTTTTGAACTCTTTGAATGAGCTGAATTCCTCATTTGAAATCGCCTCGCTTGGAGAATTGGAAATATTAAAAAAAATAAAAATTAATCCTGAAAAAATTATTTTCAGCAACCCTGTAAAAATAAAGGAGCAAATTGCAGAAGCAGTAAAATATGGTATAAAAACATTTGCTTATGACTGTGAAAGTGAGTTAAAAAAAATTGCTGAATATGCTCCGGGTTCAAACGTGTATTTGAGGTTATCAGTGTCAAACACAGGGGCTGAATGGGCGTTGAGCAATAAATTTGGTGTATTGAAAAAAAACGCTGCCGAGTTAATATCTTTAACTAAGAAGTACGGGCTTAATGCTTGTGGTATAGCATTTCATGTGGGTTGGAATAATACCAGGCCCGATACTTTTCTGAAAGCCTTAATTGATGTGGATAAAGTATTGCAGGAAATAATTTCAACGGATATTAAAATTGGATTTATTAATATTGGAGGAGGTTTCCCTGCCCATGGACTTAAGCAATATGAGTTTTTAGAAGCAATTTCTTCTAAAATTGCTCCGGTTATCGAAAAGATGAAGAGTAAGTATGCCGTTACAATATATGCCGAACCGGGCTCTTTTATTATTGCTAATTGCGCCGTGATGGTTTGTTTAGTTATTGATGTTATAAAAAGAGGAACACGAAACTGGATTTTTGTTGACAGCGGAATATTTCAGGGGTTTCAATGGATTATGGGTGGTTTGAAATACAGGGTAATTTATCCTTACAAACAAGAAAAAAAAACCAAACTGCAATCATACACAATTACCGGCCCCAGCTGCGACAGCCACGATATTTTTACAGAAGAACTGTTGCTTCCTGATACAATAAAATCCGGTGACTTATTACTGATTTATCCTGCCGAGCATATATTAATTCTGCAAAAGAATATAATGGGTTTGGATATCCTGAGATGTTAGTATTCTAAATCGTTTTATTTTTTTGTTTTTGTTAACTACTATTACTGAAAACAAAAATATCATGGATTTTAGTTCAGATTAATTCATAAAACATAAATTTTTCTAAAAGATTTATTAATTTTACATAACACTTAAAATTTTAATTTCGTTTACAAAACGATATTATTTGTGAAAAATGTGTTTTCCATATTGTTCCCTATAATGATTTGCATATCTGCATTAGGTCAGGACATTCACTTTTCACAATATTATGCGGCTCCTTTAGAACTTAATCCGGCAAATACCGGGTTGATAAGAGGCGCTTTCAGAATAGGTGTTAATTCTAAAAATCAATGGAGTTCAGTTACAAAGCCTTATCAAACTATAGCGGCTTATTTTGACATGCCGGTTATCAAAAGAAAGTATCGTAAAGATGCACTGGGAGCAGGATTACTTGTGAATGCAGACATAGCCGGAGATTCAAAATTCTCCACTATAAATGCAGGATTATCAATTTCTTACATAAAATCCATTTCATATTTAAACAATAACTTTTTGTCCATAGGCATTATGCCTATGTTTGTGCAAAGAAGCATTGATTTTTCAGAGTTGAATTTTGATAATCAATTCAATGGGAATTATTTCGACCCGAATATTAACCCAAATGAGCCGACAGGGAAAAAGAGTTTTATTTATTTTGACATGTCGGCAGGCATACACTGGCATTATATTCCCAACGATAAAACTGCATACAGCGCAGGGTTTTCTGTGGCTCATCCCACACGGCCTAAAATGACGTTTTTAAATAATAATGAGATACGGCTTGATATAAAATACATTACTTATGGGGATGCTCAGGTAACTATTGCTCCCGATATCGATTTGCTGCCTTCGCTGATGCTGGTTTCACAAGGTCCTTTTTTTGAGTTAGTTTCCGGAGTTATGCTGAAATATTCCCGGGGCGAATATTATATTGAGAGAAAATCATTGAATTTTGGGCTCTATGCACGCTATGCTGATGCTATCATTGTGGTTGCCGGCTTTGAACTGAAAAACATAAACTTTGGTGTAAGCTATGACCTTAACTTATCAAAACTTAGAGTTGCTAGCAAGGTTAGGGGAGGACTCGAGTTTTCAATAAGTTATATTTTTGATAAAAACAAGTATAAAAGAAACAAGCAGATACCTTGTCCTATTTTTTAAACATGATAAAACTAATAATGAGATATAGACTTTTTCGGACCGGTTTAATACTGCTTTTTTTGTTTTTATCTTCCGATGTTTTTGCACAGAATTATCAAGAAAGTATTAAAATTGCCGATGAGGCTTACGGGGAAAATGATTTTTATACTGCTTCCGTGTATTATAACAATGCCATGTGGCATGACTCTTCCGACCTGAAAGTGGCTTTTAAATGTGCGGAATCATACAGGCTTTTCAACAATTATGAACAGGCAATGCGCTGGTACCGCTATGTGCTGAATAATGACACCAGAAAACAATGGCCTCTCTCAAGATTCTGGCTCGCCATGATGCAGAAATCATTAGGGCAATATGACAAAGCATTAATAAATTTCAGAGCGTATTTTAATGAAAATAAAGACAAAGCGGATACTTATTATATTGACAAATCAAAAGTTGAAATACAAGCATGCCAGGAAGCCCCCGCAATGTTGGCACAAAAGAAAAATGTGCTTATAGAACATTTGAATGAAAGCAGTATAAATACTTCTTTTTCAGAGTTTAATGCTGTGCAACTGAGCGATACTGCTTTAGTATTTTCAGCATTAAGGCCATTAACTGCCGGGGATTTTGATACTTATATCCCCAGTGCTTACCTGTCGAAAATATATATTACACAAACAACCGTGGCGGGGTGGGGGAAAGCCGGCGAACTTGATGTTAAAATCAATGACAAAAAAAATCACAATGCGAATATTTGTTTTTCGGACGATTATACAAAAGTTTTTTTTACACGTGCAAAATCAGATGAAAACAAAAATTTAGTTTCGGAAATATATTATACTGAATTTAAAAACAACAGCTGGCAAAATGTTAAAAGGTTGTCTGATAAAATAAATGTACAGGGCTATACTTCCACACACCCTCATTATGCTGAATTTGACGGTTTTGATATTTTATTTTATGTTTCGGACAGGCCCGGGGGAATAGGGAAACTTGATATATGGTATTGTATCATCAAGGAAGGAAAATATCAGGACCCTATAAATTTAGGAAGCATAATCAACAGCCCGGGAGATGATATCACCCCTTTTTATTATAAGGAAAATCAAACACTTTATTTTAGCTCCGACTGGCACAAAGGCCTCGGAGGTTTCGATATTTTTTATTCAAAAGGATTGTATAATTCATGGACAAAACCTGTTAATATCGGTTATCCTGTTAACGGCGGCTGTAACGATTTATACTTTGTTGTGAATGATATTGATAAGGATGGCTTTCTTACTTCCAACAGGCCGGGCTCATTATCAATAAAAAGCGAAACATGCTGCTATGATATTTATTCTTATGAGTGGCAGGATACCACCACCATAAAAACTGAAGTTCAGCCTGCACCGGACACAGTGAATATTGTTGAGAATATCAGATCAATGCTGCCACTTACACTTTACTTCCATAACGACGAACCTGACCCCAAATCAACAAATACTTCAACGAAAAGGAATTATCAAACTTTGCTCGGAGAGTATTATATGATGAAAGATATTTACAGTGATGAATATTCAAAAGGTTTATCAGGCAGCGACAAGACAAAAGCACAGAAAAATATTATTGATTTTTTTGAAAACTATGTAGCACAGGGCTTTACGCAATTAAAATTGTTTGCAAAATTACTTCATAGCGATCTGCAAAGGGGAAATAGTGTTAAAATTATTATTAAGGGTTACTGCAGCCCACTAAATACCACTGAATACAATCTAAACCTATCCATGCGAAGAATATCTTCCATAGTAAATTATCTGAAACAGTATTACGAGGGTGTTTTGATGGAATATATAAATGGTACGGCCGGGAACGGGGCCAAACTCACTATCGTGGAAGAACCGCTTGGAAAATCGACAGCCAGCCCGCTTGTGAGTGATAATCCCAACGACAAGCGCAATTCCATATACAGCAGGGCAGCAGCATTAGAGCGAAAAGTTCAGATAATATTATATGAATCAGAAAATGCGGATTTGCCTGCTGGTAAAAAACAACCTGAAATAGCTTATAAGGATAGTATATTGGATTTCGGGAACATAAAGCAGGGAGAAGAAGCTATGATTTATACTAAATTCAAAAATACAGGTACAGCGGCGCTGATGATAAGTGGGGTGGAAACCAGCTGCGGATGTATAATGGTGGATTGGCCACGAGATGCTTTTGCCCCGGGTAAAGAAGGAGAATTAAAAATATCTTTTAATACAAATGAAGACATGGGGGTATATAATGAATTAATCACTATTTATACCAACACTGCAAAGGGAAAGTATGTTTTCCAGGTCAAAGCTGTTTTGAGTTCGAAAAACTAACATTGTGCTGCATAAAATTAAAGCCATTTTTCCTATTTGTTTTCTGCTTTTTATTTCTTGTGTATTTGAGAACAAGGAAACAAGTACTGATGTATTTTCATCTGCGGATACACTTAAGCCTTTGAAGAGTCCCGAAATCGTTACAGACTTCGAAAAACAGATGATACAACTCGGTATGGTAAACATTAATGATATTGACAGTAGCATTGTAATTGAAATAAAATATTCTACAGACGATAATTTTTTTAAAAAGGATATCTATGGCTCTTTCGATAAAGCGTACCTTCAGCCCGATGTGGCTGAGAAACTTGCAAAGGCCCAATCATTTCTCAAAGAGTTACATCCTGATTATTCATTAATAATTTATGATGCCGCCCGCCCGCTGATTTTTCAAAAGATGATTTGGGATTCGTTAAAAATGCCTGTCCGAGAAAAAGGTAAATTTGCCTGCAACCCGAAGAACGGTTCTCTTCATAATTATGGCGCTGCTGTGGATGTAAGTATTATTGATGAAAATTGTGAAGAACTAGACATGGGTTGTCCATTTGATTACTTTGGAGAACTTGCCTATCCTGTCTCAGAAAATAAATTGCTTTCGGAGGGAAAACTGACGGAGCAACAAATAAATAACAGGAAATTACTCAGAAAAGCGATGCATAAAGCAGGATTCTTCAATATTCAGACGGAATGGTGGCACTTTAATTCGTGTAGCAGGGATGTAGCCAAAGAGAAATATAAGATAATTGAATGACAGTGTATAAAAGCTCAACTAACTAAAATGTTAGTTACAATTTTGTTAGCAATATCTAAGAAAATCTTAATCGTGAAACAGCCAGCTCACCCCGAATCTGAACAGCCGGTCGGACATGGGGTAGTGGGGTACTGTAAAATTGTCATAGCCTATCCATCCGCTCAAAAGGTTGCTGAGTTTTAAAAATATTCTCAAACGTTTGGCTTTCAGGTTTAGGAAAACATCCATATTTAGGTAGTTGCCCACTTTACGTTCATTCTGCAGATGAAAACTCATAAGTGCCGGCTCATAAGCATCGGCATAATATTTTGTATTGTATTGTAAATCAATACCTACATGTAAGAGCAGCGCTTTTTTAAACATGGGAGTGATAAAGTAATATGACTGGTAGGCGGCGAGCATAGGAAGTCGCATAATGTTCGGTTCATCAGTATATTGAAAAAGCACCTTGTTGTCAATACCGAACTTCCAGAAAATAAAAAGTTTATTAACAAAAGCCGAAACAACATTGATGCCTGAGTTCAGATATTGTCTTGGCCTTGCATTTTCATCCAGGTAAACATAATTAAAAAGATTGTAATAATTAATTCCTGCTCCAAGATTGCGGTACGAATAATTCAACCCTGCGCTTAAAATTTTTTGTTTTAGGAAGTCATAATCCCAGTGATAATATTTAGAATAAAAATGCTCGTAAAACCATGGGGCATTTGTTTCGGTATAAGAAACGTCAGCTTTTAAAGTTCCATAATACTTTCCGCTCAAGTTGAATTGATACGCTCCCAGCCCTTTAACATTAAAACTGTTTTGATAATCTCCCATGGCTATGTATTCGCCGGATGTTTCAATAAGGAAGTTTTTAAAAGGCTTCAGGCTTATGCCGGCGGAGGGTTTCAAATTCACCAGATAAAAGCTACCATTAAGTTGTCGAATTTCGGTGTAGGAGTGGTTGATGTTTATGAAATACCTTAAAATACGGGTTTTGTTTTTGCTGTTGGTTTCAGTATTGGTCCACCCGAGGGTGTTTTCAATTTTAAAGAACCAGACGGAATCGTTTACAGTTGTTGTATCGTTAGGTATAAGCGGGTAATAGGCAAGATTGGGATTATTATCCTGATACAGCAAGGTCTGCTTGCTGAACTCAAAAGTATGGGTAAATCTTCCTGCATTAAATGGCTTCCTGATTCGGGTACTGTCGTTTTTTCTATATCCGCTGTCGCCTGTAATATTTACGTATTGTTTAAGTATAACCGTTGATTCTTTCCATTTGTTTTCGGCACCCCTCAGATAGATGTCGAACAATCCCGACTGTCCGTTTTTTCGATAGTTTAAATAAGCGGTATCATCTGTAATGCCACCGTTTTCCTGGGCTTTGGTTCTGTTAAAGATATAATCCACAAACACACCGTAGCGTTTGTTTTTTGTCCAGTAATATGTAAAAACAGAAAGTGTATGGTCATTGATTTTCTGGTAATAATTGTCTCTGCCGGGAGAGTTAATGATACGGTAATCCACACCCATATGTACCATATTTTTCACATGATGGTAATGAGTAACACGAAACAATTGTTCCCGCTTCATGCCAAGTACGTATTGCAGGTCGGTGAAGGGACGCAGGGAATAATAATGTTTAATATTGTCTTTGCTGAAAGCGTATGCATCCCAGGTTTTTAAACCATAACTAAACCCACAGTAATTGTTGGGTATAAAAACCATGCTGGCAGCCGGAACGCCGGTGTTGCCCGTGTTAGAATTAAAGAAAATTGATTTTTTCAGAGGGTCATAATGCTGGAAGTTATACGTATTTGTATCTATTTCATGGGCATTAACATAAGGGGTAAGCGTTGTGTCTATTTTGTCGATGCTGAAGTATTTAACTTTTATAGAATCCAGTCTGGATAGGGTAGAGGTGGTATCTTTTGTTTGCCCTAATGATAAGCAAGGCAGGCTTGTAAAGGATAGCAGTAATATATACTTAAATATCTTCATGCACAGCAAAAGTAAGAAAAAAAGGCTGAGTAATTTTTAAGAGGTTAAAAAAAACGATGATATGAAAAAACTCTAATAAAAAAACCCCGAAGTTTTCACTACGGGGTTTAATTAAAATTTGGCAACGACATACTTTCCCAGAACTAAATCAAGTATCATCTGCGCTAGTGGGCTTAACTTCTCTGTTCGGAATGGGAAGAGGTGAACACCACTGCTAAAGTCACCATAATATCTTAAATAGGGAATAGACAATATGGAAAAGAAAACACAATAATGAATGAGAAATCAATAGACTCTCTGACAGAAAGTTACGGATAATTAGTACCGCTTGGCTTTGACATTACTGCCTTTACACCTGCGGCCTATCAACGTGGTAATCTTCCACGATCCTTAAAGGAAGTCTCATCTTGAGCTGAGTTTCGCACTTAGATGCTTTCAGCGCTTATCTCATCCGAGCGTAGCTACTCTGCGATGCAGCTGGCGCCACAACAGATACACTATAGGCTCGTCCGACTCGGTCCTCTCGTACTAGAGTCAGGTGCTCTCAAACTTCCAACGCCCACAACAGATAGGGACCGAACTGTCTCGCGACGTTCTGAACCCAGCTCGCGTGCCACTTTAATCGGCGAACAGCCGAACCCTTGGGACCTTCTCCAGCCCCAGGATGTG